>NZ_SNUR01000005.1 GCF_012027595.1 Thermococcus sp. Bubb.Bath
GTGAGGCCGAGCTCGTCGAGGAGAGGAAGGTCGCCGGCGAGAACATGATTTTCGTTGAGGGCTGCAAGAACCCGAAGGCCGTGACCATACTCATCAGGGGCGGCACCGAGCATGTCGTTGACGAGGTTGAAAGGGCATTTGAGGATGCCCTCAAGGTCGTCAAGGATGTCATGGAGGACGGTGCCATCCTTCCGGCCGGCGGTGCCCCGGAGATTGAGCTCAGCATTAAGCTCGATGAGTACGCCAAGCAGGTGGGTGGCAAGGAGGCTCTGGCCATCGAGGCCTTCGCCGATGCTCTCAAGATAATCCCGAAGACACTTGCAGAGAACGCCGGCCTTGACACCATTGACGTGCTCGTGAGGGTTATCAGCGAGCACAAGAACAAGGGCATTGGAATAGGGGTTGACGTGTTCGCAGGTGAGCCCGCAGATATGCTCGAGCGCGGCATCATTGCCCCAGCCAGAGTGACCAAGCAGGCTGTCAAGAGCGCCAGCGAGGCGGCTATAATGATACTCCGCATCGACGACGTCATCGCCGCCAAAGCCAGTAAGTCCGAAGGCGGCCAGGGCGGTGGAATGCCTGGCGGTATGGGTGGAATGGGCGACATGAACATGGGCATGTGATGCCCCTTCCTTTTCTATCTCTTCTACCCCTCAGTTGAGGGTCGGGTTAAGCTGAACCCAAAACTTTTAATATCCAACGGTTATTTTAGTCATGGGGTGAGAATTATGGGACTGATAATGTGGTTGAGAACTGGTGTCTTAATGGCAGTCCTGACCGGCCTGCTCATGGGCATAGGTTACATCTTCGGCGGGCCGAGCTGGGCGCTGATGATGTTTATCTTCTCACTGATATTCAACTTCTTCACCTACTGGTACAGTGACAGAATCGTGCTGAGCTGGTATAACGCGAGGATAGTCGACGAGAGCGAGGCCCCTGAGCTGTATGCGATAGTCAGAAATCTGGCCGAAAGAGCCGGTCTGCCTACCCCAAGGGTAGCAATAATCCCCACCGAGACCCCCAACGCCTTCGCAACGGGGAGAGACCCGAATCACGCGGTCGTTGCGGTGACCCAGGGGATTCTCAGGATACTTAATAGGGACGAGCTGGAAGGGGTCATAGGTCACGAGCTGACACACGTGAAGAATAGGGACATCCTGATAGGCACAGTGGCAGCGGCAATGGCGGGTGCGATAGTACAATTAGCCTACTGGGCTCGCTGGATAGCAATATTCGGCGGTTTCAGCAGGGACAGAGACGATAGCGGTGAAATCATCGGAGCGATACTCGTTGCAATCCTCGCTCCAATAGCGGCAATGCTCATTCAGGCAGCCATAAGTCGCTCAAGGGAGTTCCTGGCGGACGAGGGGGGCGCAAGGATAAGCGGCAAACCCCAAGCGCTCGCGAGCGCGCTGATGAAGATAGAGCAGGCTGTCCGTTATAGACCTATGAAAGAAGGCAACGTCGCCACAGCCCACATGTTCATCGTGAACCCGTTCAGGGGCATGAGCATAGCGAACCTCTTCTCAAGCCATCCACCAACTGAGGCGAGGATAGAAAGGCTCAGGAAGATAGCGGAGGAGATGGGGATTTACTTCTGATTTTATCTTTTACTCTCCTTCGAGCTTCTCGTAGGTCTCGATGAGCTTGAGAACTACTTCGTACAGCTCATCGATTCTCTTCAGGCCGTCAATGACGCTGTTTAAATTAAGCCGATCGTACTTGTGGACGATGGCGTTTCTCAGGCCATTGTACTTCTTCAGCAGCTCGCCCTCCTGTGGGAAAAGAACGCCCTTCCTGATGAGCCGCTCAATATTCGTATAGTCGTCTTCTACCGTAATTCCAAGGTCTTTGGTTAGCATCGCCACAATGTCCATGGCGACATCGACACAAACCTGCAGAGAGTAAAGCAACGCCCGCTGTGTAACTTCATCGTGCATTTCGTGGGACTTTATAAACTCATATTCCCCCTCCAACTTCTCAAGCTTTTCCAAATACCTTTGCCTTCTCACGGGCACGCCTCCTCAGCCTGGCTTTTTCCCTCACGCTTTTAAACCGGTTTTCACGTATCCTATGTTCCATGTCGCTCCAGAGCTTCCTGAACCTGTAAAAGTACTCCGAAAGTTCGAGCTCGTCCCCGTAGATGACCCTATGGTTCTTGATTATATCTACCTGAACGTACAGCGGTAGCTCCTCAAAAACCTTCACATCGTACTTACCGCCGAGCCTTTCCAGAACCTTCTCGTACGTCCCAGGCTTTGGCCTCACAAGGCACACATCAACATCACTCCGACCAGTTGCCTCTCCCTTGATGCGGGAGCCATAGAGAAGAATCCCCATGCAGGCGTCTTTGAACTCCCTGAAGTCTCTGCGAAGCTCCTCCATGCTGACCATTTTTCCCACCTGTGGGTGTTGGAAACTGAATAAAATAAGCCTTTCGTCAGATATCCACCGCCCTCGTCATAGCCCCGTCAATCACAACCGTCGAGCCGAGCATGTATTCGGCTTCCTCGCTCAGCAGGAAAGCCACCAGCGAGCCGAGCTCTTCCCACCTGCCCGTCCTGTGGAGTGGCGTCCTTGACAGGACTTCCCGTTCCCAGGTCTCCTCGAAAGGCTCACCCCTTTCCTCGGAAAGTTGCCGGAGGTTCTCCCTTGCGCCGGGGGTATCGAAGCTTCCAAGGAGAACGGAGTAGGCCCTGATGCCTTTCTTTCCGTAAGTCCTTGAAACGCTCTTCGCCAGCTGGATCAGTCCAGCCCTTGTTACATCTGCCAAGACGAGCGGTGGCATTGGCTCCTTCACCGAGACAGAATTGAGATAAACGAGCGTCCCCTTCATCCCCTTCTCAAGCCAGGTCTGAAGTAAGAGGGTCGTAAGGTAACCGGGTGCGACCGAGTGAAGTGCGGCCGCCTCGAGCCAGTCAATGTACTCTGCCTCATGAAGAAGGCAGGGTTCACAGCGGACGTTTCCGGCGTTCCAGACGAGGGCGTCAACCCCACAGAGGAGCTCCCAGGAGGTCTTTACAAGGTTCTCCAGGTCCCCCTGATCGTATAGATTCGCCCTTACGGCGTGGACTTCCCCAAACTCCGCCAGCTCTTTTTTAGCCTTTTGGAGGCGTTCGGGATTCCGGGAGCTGATGACTACCCTCGCGTTTCTCTTCAGGAGTTCACGCGCGACGTTGAAACCGATCCCCCGTGATGACGCAGTGACGAGAACCCTCATCCCGTTTAGGTCAATCTTCACCGTCATGTTTACCCCTCCGGCGCTCGGGTTAATAACCTTGTCTTTACAACGAATTAGGCTTCTCGAATTTGAGGAGTTTTCGCCGTTTGTACAAACTTTTCATAGAAAGTGCCTTAAAGTTGAAAACTTTTTGTTAAAAATCAGAAGTTCTGAAAAATCTTGGGGTGATGGGTGTGAGATTCTACATTTGCAGAGCAAAAGAAGGGCCCAAACCGTTTAGAATTGCTATAATTGGTGCCGGACCCGCTGGGCTAACTGCGGCCGGCTACCTAGCGTGCAGAGGCTACGAAGTCCATGTTTACGAGAAGATGCCAGAGGGTGGCGGAATGGTGGCTTTTGGAATTCCAGAGGCAAGGATACCAATAAAGGCAGTTAGGAATGGAATAAAAGACCTTGAAAGGCTTGGGGTGAGCTTCCACTTCAGAACGAAGGTGGTGTACGATTCTCCAAGGGAGCTGGGTGATGAGTGGGCCGAGCACTTCGTTTCTTTGGAGAGGCTCCTCGGTGAGTTCGATGCCATTCTGATAGCGACGGGAGCGTGGAAGCCGCGGGCACTAACAATCCCCGGGGCGAAGCTTTCCGGCGTGTATGACGCCCTCACCCTGCTCCACCACATAAAAATGGCGAGGATGGAGTACTACTCCTGGGAGAAGATTCCGAACATTAAGGGCAAACGCCTCGTCATTATCGGGGCAGGGTACACCGCCGTAGACGTTGCCATTGAGGGCAGGCTCCTTGGGGCGGAGAAGATAACGATGGTCTACAGGCGGGGACTGGAGCACAGCTACGCGAAGACGGAGGTAAGGAAGCTGGTCGAGGAGGGAGTGGAGTTCATAGAGTTTGCCTCCCCAGTGAGGATTATTGGAGACGAAAGAGCCCGGGGAGTTGAGTTCGCCCGGACGGAGCTGGTGGAAGGCAACGTCATTCAAACAGACGAAAAGTTCATACTCGATGCAGACATCGTTGCCTACGCCATCGGCCAGCTTCCTACCAGCCCGATAAGGGAAATAGCATGTGCCAATGAGAAGATACTGAAGGATGCTGGAATCTTCTTTGCAGGAGACGTTGTTGCACCCAGGAACATAGGAACCGCGATGAGGGAAGGAAAAGCGAGGGCAAGGGAGATAGAGGAGTGGCTCCTTGAGAGGGCGCCTAGGAAGGTCTTCCCGGTCCCCGTAGCGG
The DNA here is from genome assembly GCF_012027595.1 of Thermococcus sp. Bubb.Bath. Taxonomy (NCBI): domain Archaea; kingdom Methanobacteriati; phylum Methanobacteriota; class Thermococci; order Thermococcales; family Thermococcaceae; genus Thermococcus; species Thermococcus sp. Bubb.Bath. Next base: position 4,424 of record NZ_SNUR01000005.1, read on the forward strand.
CGAAGCTCGTTAACCAGGTGATAAATGGGAAGTGCTAACCCCACTAAGGAAGAGGCAAAAATTGTTGAAAGGAAAATCATCAAACTTGTACTTATTCCCTGGATCCGATTATCAGCGTAATAAGTCCCAGCATTAGTATAGCTATGTCCACTGGAAATCCGACACTAATCCCGTACTTCAACCAGCCTCCCCAATCCTGAGGAGGGGCAGTATTTTCCCTAGCCAGATAGATCTCCCCTACAAGTGATTTTTCAACCGCACTCATATTCTGGCCAGACAAACGGGACAACTTTGTACACATCCCGGTAAGATTATAGAGCATCCCAAAATCCACACATGGTGATTGAAAGGAAGTGGAAATCGCTACATATGAATTCTTATATTTCATATACTCATCCCCTGATTTCATGAAGTAGATCCTTGGATAGCCATAGAATTTATTCGGATAAGAGTGAGTTACATTAACAATATCCTCACTATTTAGTTCCTCTGGCATTAACTTAGAGATAAGCCCAACTTTGGAAGTCACCAAATTGCCCTCTGAAGCTTTTTTTATAAGCCTTGCATACAGGGGAAACTTAGGATACCTAGTAATATCGAGACCTCCATCCCCATAGAGCTTGTACACTGCGTAGGATACGTTGTACTTATTGGGGCCTAGATAAGTGACATTGATTTCAAATCCAAAGGACAACATATCGCCAGATTCTGCCGGAAACTGTCCAACAATGCCAAAATACTGGAACTCACTCCCAGGAACTATTTTATCTCTAAACTCGGCGCTTTTGTAGCTCTCAAGGTAATATGATGCAAGTGGGAGGAAGACCAATAAAATTCCTAGGAATATTAAGATTACCCCTGCGATACTCTTGATCTTGACCATTTTATCATCTCCCATGGGTAAGTATAAGACATGTAAAATTTAAAATTTTGAGAATGTTAATCACCCGGAGGGCCGCACGTTCCTCACCTGCGAGACCAGGAGGTATGAAACCATCCATAGCGCTGAAATAAGGAACGTGACATCGTTTCCCGCGGAGATGCTGATCGCTAGCACGCCTGAGTGATGAACGTGAAGGCCGTACACGGGGGACATTACGTAGGTGAGATAACCTATGAGCCCTCCAACGGTGTTTCCCATGCTCGCCTGATTTTGAATGAGAACCAGCGAGGAGAAGGGGAGCATGAAGAGAGCCCCCATCGAGAGGACGTAGACTTTGCCCCCACCCCCGAAGACCGTTATCAGGAGCACCAGGGAGGCGTAAAAGAGCGTGGATGCCAAGATGGGAAGTGCAAAGGACCGTTCACCCATTCCCCATGCTATTCCAACCGTTGTCAAGAGGAATGGAAGCAGGGAAGCCAGAAGTGAGAGCATCCTGGCCAGTGGAACCGTCAGCCAGTCCCTGAACATGACGAGCTCGAACGTTAGGACCCTGTCCTCCGTGAAGAAGGGGACGGCAACGAGGAATATGTACACCGGTATCACTATGAACTGGAGAACCTCCACAAAGGCGAGGTTTCCCTTGTACTGGGTAACGGCAAAGTACTCAGCCCCAAGGAGAAGGGCCAGCACGAGCCAGTAGGTGGAATTAGCCAGTATCTCCTTCAGATACGTCTCAGTCGAGTACTTGAGCATAGAGCAACCGCACCCCCGCACGTTTGTATCCGAGGATTTTACCCTCCTTCATCAGGGAATCGAGCAGCTCCGGGCTGCATTTGCACACGAGGACGTTCCCAAAGTCCGCCAGGACCTCTGGAAGATCCACGTTCGCTCCCGATGGCACGAATACCTCGTACGCAGGCTCAAGACCGGAGAGCTCCCCGTACCAGCGGACTTTTCCCATCTCAAGAACCACCAGTGACTCCGTTAAGAGTTCCACATCCTCCGGGACGTGGGAGATGAGTATGTAGCTGTCAAACCGTTCCTTAAGCGCCTTGACGACCCTCCTGTAAGCGTGGATGTCGAGGTGAACGAACGGCTCATCAAGGGCAGGAATTCTGCCTTGATCGGCCAAGGCGTTGAAAATCCACACCAGCTGCTCCTGACCGGAGGAGAGGCCGTAAACCCTCTTGTCCATGAAGGCGCTTATGCCTATGTCCTCCGCCAGCTCCCTCACCCCAGAGGGATCGCCAGTAACCCTTCCAAGGAGCTCCACGAGCTCCCTCACCTTCATCCTGTAGGGAAGGCGGCCCTTTTCAAAGGAAGGGACGAAGACCTTGAGGATCTTGCCCCTCTCCTTCGAAGGGACGATACCGTTGATCGTGACCTTCCCCTCGTCCGGTTTCAAGAAGCCCATGAGGATGGAGAGGAGGGTCGTCTTTCCGCTCCCGTTCTGGCCGACTATCCCTATCCTCTCCCCCTCAACGTGAAAGGAAACATCATCAAGCGCCCTGTTCCGTGAATCGTAGCTGAAGCTCAGACCCTCGACGTTTATCTCAATCGTCACATCAGGCCCTCCTCGAAGCTACTATCAGCATGAGGATGCCGATTATCACTAAGCTCACGTTGAGCGGGAAGGAAATCGAAAAGCCGTGCTTTAACCAGCCGTTCCAGTCCTGCTTGGGAACGGTGTTCCCCCAGCCAAGGAAGATGGTGACCACTGGTTTTAATGTGGGGTTAATGTACTCCTCCGGAACGATTGTTCCCAGGAAAGTGGCATTAGTCGGATGTATGTTGACGGGAACGAAATGGCCGTCGCCAAAGGCCACATACATCCCCCGCGTATCATTGCCAACGCACATGAATGTCCTCGGCATGCCATAGAACTTGTTGGGCATCGTGTTGAACGTATCGTTCAGCCAGCAGCCCGGGGGAGGGCTTGGAGATATAAGGTGTTTTATCAGATCATCGCTGGCATTAATCACCTTATGCCCGGTTGATGCCCTGTACACGCCACCAGAAGCATAGAACGGAAACTTTGGCATCAAATTTGGATCAACCTTAACTTTACTACCCTTCTCCATCTTATAAGCCAATTTGTATGTAGTGTAGTTGATACTGTACTTTCCATTACCTAAGTAGGTTATGTTAACATCAAGACCCAAGTCGTAGTGTATATTATTACGTCTATCATTGGTGAGATTATAGAATGGATTTGAAACCATCACTAGATACTCCAGTGTACTCCCATTTACAATGGCCCCCTTGTAGGGAACGTGGGAGTATGTCCCGAAATAGTACATCCCCACGGGGACAAAATTGACCAGGATGCCGAAGATTATCAACAGCAGTGCGACGGTTGTATATGCCCTGCCCTTCATTTTTTGACCTCCTAACTAGCAGTAAACATTAGCCAATTACGAGGAGATACTAATAAATATATCGAAAAAATTATAAGAAAGCCATCCTTAGATTCAACGAGAAAAGTTTAGATTTCAATCACTACATTATTATAAAAATCTAAAAGATGCAGATGGGGGTGTATAAAAATGAACGAAGGAGAAATAGACTTTAAAGCCGCAGCCGAACTACTCGCGGCTACATCAACGTGGATTGGGGACGGTAGAACAAAAACAAGATTGAGCAAAACGGAACTTGAGGTGGACAACCCGCTGTCAGTTCCCCCGATGAATCCAGAGGACAACATGACCTGGCCGGAACAGTTATTACCAGCATCCCTAGCCGCATGCTTCATAACCACAATGACCAGCATCAGCGAGAGAATGAGGGTTAATCTCAAATCACTTCAAGTCACCGTAAAACCACTGCTAGCTAAGGACAGCGATGGAGGATTTAAGTTCGACAAGATGTTCATTACGATTGAACTTTCTGTTCCACAGGAAGACAGGCCCAAGGTCAAAAGATTGGTCGAGCTAACCCATAGGTACTGCCTCATAAGCAAGGCCATAAAAGGCAACGTAAAGGAAGTTATAGAAACAAAGGTTCATGAAGTTTAATCTCCCCTTTTAATACGCGAAAGTTTTAAACGCCCCCATTCCAACCCCCATCCATGACCGAGCCAAAAGATGTAGTCCTCAAAGAGAGCGAAGAGGTAGAGGGAATCCCTATAGATGGTCCGTGGCCCGACGAGGTTTCCAGCCTTGAAGAGGTTCTCGACTACTACGAGAGAATAGGCTTCCAGGCGACCCACCTCGGAAAAGCCATCCAAATCTGGAAGAAGGTCGAGAAAAGGCGCGCCGAGGGAAAGGAGGTTAGGGTTTTCCTCGGCTACACTTCCAACATCATCTCCTCCGGCCTGCGCGAGCTGGTTGCGTGGCTCGTGAAGGAGAGTAAGGTTGATGTCATAGTCACGACAGCCGGAGGAATCGAGGAGGACTTCATAAAAACTCTGAAGCCGTTCATCCTCGGCGACTGGAACGTAAACGACGCCCTGATGCGCGAAAAGGGGATAAACAGGATAGGCAACATCTTCGTGCCCAACGACCGCTACATCGAGTTCGAGAAGTACATGATACCATTCTTCGAGCGCGTTCTGGAGATAGAAAAGGAGCGCGGAAAGCCGCTGACCGCGAGCGAATTCATCTACGAGATGGGCCGCTACATGGACGAGAAGCTCGGGAAGGAGAAGGAGCGCTCGGTGATCTACTGGGCCTACAAGAGGAACGTGCCAATATTCTGCCCGGCCATAACCGACGGCTCCATCGGCGACATGCTCTACTTCTTCAAGGAGGAGAGGGGAGACAGAGAGCTGGTCATAGACATCGCCAACGACATCGTGAAGCTCAACAATTTGGCCGTCACTGCAAAGGAAACCGCCTCGATAATCCTTGGAGGTTCGCTTCCAAAGCACGCCATAATCAACGCCAACCTCTTCAGGGAGGGAACCGACTACGCGATTTACATCACAACCGCAGTTCCCTGGGACGGCTCCCTGAGCGGCGCGCCACCGAGCGAGGGGGTCAGCTGGGGCAAGATAAGGGCCAAGGCCGACTACGTCGAGATATGGGCAGATGCAACGCTGGTGTTCCCGCTGCTGGTGTGGAAGGTGATGAAGGGATAGGATTATATTCAATGAGGCCAAAACTAAAAGTGGTGGGAGGATGGAAGAGGTAACCCTCCGTGTGAGGATACCTGGTAATGTTAGCGAGGATGCCAAGCGGACAATTGAAAAAGAACTTGAGCTCGATGCCCTTAGGCTGTACCTTGAACTAAAATCCAGGAAAAAAGAGCGCAAAAAACTCCCAATCGAAAAATACATGGGAATACTTGGAAGAGCTTCTTCTGAAGAGCTCGATGCCTACGCTCTGGAGGCTGAGGAGCTTTGAGGGCGTATGGTGATGCCAATATCATCTACAACTTTCTTTTCATGACATCCCTGACACCAAAGGCGAGGGATATACTGATTCCAGAGAACGAGCTGGTGATTTCTCCTATCTCGATAAACGAGGCTGTTTACGTTTCATTCAGAAAGCTCGTCAAGGAAAAACATGGAATCTCGAACATCTACGAAGCGAAAAGATTCATCAAGACGCCAGATGGCTCAAGACTAATTGAAACAGCGTTTTCTAAGGTTTTGGACCTTATTGATGATGCTGGAATTAGTCTTGTTCCAGATGAGGACAGACCTGAGATAATAAAGAAGTTGCCGCAATGTACGGCCTCCTGCCAAGCGATGCAACGATCCTCGCGACATGCATAAAACACGGAATTCTAAGGATAGCAACTTTTGACTCGGACTTCGAAAATATTAACGGGATTGAGATTGTCAGATAGACCCACCCTCATCCAAGAGCCGCCACAATTTTTTCGCTCTCTATTTGCGGAAGGTGATGAAGGGATGATCTCTTTTCGTCCTCTCGTGAGAACGAAATGCATGCATATCGTCCTTGCATGAGGACAAGGTTTATAAATATGTAACTCGAAGATACCGGTATGGACGAAAGGATACTCACATCCCTTGTAGCAACGAGCAGACGGGTAAAGGCGTGGGCCAGAAAGTTCCCAAAGAGGCGCTTCCTCTTCCATGAGCTCAAAAGCATCGATGAAGAGTACTATGTCGGTGTCAGAGGCATCCGCGGCGTTGGCAAAACGGTCCTCCTACTCCAGCTGGCAAACGAGACTGAGAAAAGCGTCTATTTTTCCGCGGATTCTATACTTATTAAACCCTTCTCGCTCTATGAGGTCGTGAAAGCTTTGGCCAAGATGGGGTACAGAAACGTTTTCATCGACGAAATCCATAGGAAACCGGATTGGGCCGAGGACTTAAAGACGCTCTACGATGAGCATGAAGTTCGGGTATTCTTCTCAGGCTCATCTGCCATTGACTTGGTGTATTTGGGGGCCGATCTATCAAGAAGGGTCGTTCTGAAGGAGCTTCCCCCGGCTTCTTTCAGGGAGTGGCTCAATATCAAAAAGGGATTTGACGTTCCCAGATACAGTCTAAAAGAAATCCTCTCAAAAGCCTTTGACCTGACAAACATGTACGCTGAACTCCACCCAATGTGGCAGGAATATATGCGTGAGGGAGGCGTGCTCTATCCGGAGAGCGGTTTCTACGATGCCCTCGACAACTCCACTCGAAAGGTGATCCTTGAGGACCTCTCCGCGCTGCGGGAGATCAGCGTCAAGTACGAGACCGATGCATTCAAGCTCCTCTACTTCATAGCTCGTTCAGCACCCTTCGAAGCGAACTACTCGAGGATAGCCAAGCATTTAGAGGTTTCAAAGAACATGGCGATCCGGCTCGTGGAGGACCTTTCCAAGGCGGGTCTTTTGATTTCAGTTAATCCATGCGAAAGCCTCAGAAAGGAGCCCAAACTCTATCTAACGGTCCCCTTAAGGGAGTTCTTTGCCAGAAAGGGGTTTAAAGTTAATCAGGGGGCCTTAAGGGAGGAGTTCTTCGTCAACCATCTGCGTCACTACGGCGTCTGCTACCTCAAGGGCAAGAGAGGTGAGAAGACCGCTGATTTTAGGGTTAGAGAGTGGGTCATCGAGGTTGGCGGAGAAGGAAAGGGAAGATACCAGAAGCCTGACTACATAGCAGTTGATGGACTGATTACAGGAAAGAATAAGATCCCGCTCTTCCTCTTTGGGCTGATTTATTGAAACACTTAAATCCACCCTTTTCTTCTGAAATAAACGATCATCCCAGCCGCTATGGCGAGCATTACGAGAAGGACAGCTGGATAGCCGTAGTACCAGTTCAGCTCCGGCATGTTGTACGGCGAAGCACGGGGATTGAAGTTCATGCCGTACAGGCCCGTTATGAAGGTGAGAGGAATGAAGATCGTGGAGACCACGGTGAGGATGCGCATTACCTCGTTCGTCCTTATCGAGATTGCGGAGTAGTAGATGTCGATTAGACCGTCGGCCATCTCCCTCTGGCTCTCTATGAGGTCTAGAACTTCCACAATGTGGCTTGAAAGGTCCTCGAGGTAGAGGCGGGTCTTTTCCCCAAAGAGGTGGGCCCCCTCAACCCGAATCCTCCTGAAGACCTCAAGAAGGGGGAATATCGCCCGCCGGATGAAAAAGGTCTGCCTTCTGATGCTCTGGATGTGCCTCAGCAGTTCCCTGTCGGCTCGCTTAAGGGCCTCTGATTCAAGCTTCTCGACGGAGTTGCTTATCTCCTCCAGGAGGGGCAGGTAGTTCTCGATGACCGCATCGAGGAGTGCATAGATGAGGTAGTCCGGCCCAGAACCCCTGAGGATGCTGTCCTTGTTCCGTATCTCCTCGCGCACATGGTTGAAAACGTCCCCCTGCCTCTCCTGGACGGTGACAAGGAGGTTGTCCTTCATGAGAAAGGTGGTTCTCTCCTTTTTCAGGCCACGTTCTATCCGGTAAACCTGATGGATGAGAAGGAGGAGCTGGTCTTTCAGGACAAGAGCTCTCGGACCGCGGGAGCGCTTGAGCACGTGGAGAAAAGCCCTAGAAAACCCCAAATCCTCCAGTCCCTCAAAATCCATCCCGTCGATGTTAACCCAGACGACGGGGTAGTTCATGTAGTCCTTGACCTCATCGAGGCCCTCAAGCCTTTTTTCAACGAACTCCGTGGGGGAGTACGCAAAGAGGGTTATCCGCTTCTTCTCCACCCTATCACCTCAGGATAGGGAGAATAAGACGTGAGCCTTTTAACGGCTTCGGCTTAGAATGTAGTTCATTTAACAGTGCACTGCCGAATCTTTTCTTTTTGTCCTCTAACGGGCCGCCCCAAGGATGTCCTCCAAATCCCACACTAAGTAGTCTTGCTCTCTAAGCTCCTCTTTTCCTTTCACGCTTTTGGCTATAAGGCCTAACCTGGCCTTTCCGGCGGAGCGAACCTTTTCGGCCTTCGCCTCAAGTTCCCGGAGAACCCGTAGGGCGTCCCTCTTGCTCAAATCCTTCCATTTGACCTCCACGAGGGTAGTCTCGCTCTTGCCCACTGCAACTATGTCTATCTCATCCCCCCTATACCACCACCTGCCGAGGCTCTCGAACTCTATTGGACGGAAGAGCGTTAGGAACTCCCTCGCCAGCTCCTCAAAGCGGGTGGAATAGACCTTGTACAAGTTGTCGAGTCTCGCCGTTCCAGAGCTTATCTCGGCCATCTGCGGGTAGGTGATGGTGAACCACGTGAGGAGCATCGGATCTTTGATGTGGTAGAGGCTCACCTTCCTGCTCCCCAGGACTGGGCTTTCCTTCTCGACGAAGCCGAGCCTCATCAGCGTCTCAACGTAGGGGTAAACGCTCCTCGCGGGCAGGCCGACGAAGTTCGCTATCTTCTCAAGCCTCCTGTTGCCTTCAGCTATCGCCCTCAGTATCGAGAAGTATGTCTTCAGCTCCCTCAGCTCCTCGCCGAGGAGGACGTAGGGCTCGTCGTAGAAGAAGCCGTAGTCGCTCAGGAACTCCTCCATTAAGAACTCCTCTACGGTGTTGTAGCGACTCGCAAGCCTCAGATAGGAAGGAATTCCGCCGACGAGCATGTAAGCCCTTATCCCAAACTCCGGATCGGAGAAGAACTTAAGGGCGTTCGGATAGTCAAAGGGTCTAAGGTTCATGCTCCTCGTCCCCCTACCGTAAAGTGGAGACGCATGGCTCAGTACGTCGTCCCACATCATGCCGAGGAGCGAACCTGAAAGCACGAGCATGACGTTTTTCTCGCTTAGGATGTTATCCCAGACCCGCTGAAGGTCGCTCAGTATCTTTCTCTCAGACTTTATGGCGTAGGTGAACTCGTCGAGGACAATGAGACAGTCGTCAACTTTCTCCGCCAGGTACCTCAAAAGGTCGAGCCAGTCATCCGTCTTCAGCTTTCTGGCGAGGTCATCACCGAGAAAGTCGGCCATTGCTTCCCTGAACTCCCGCATCTGGACTTCCTTGAGGGCCTCGGGGAAGGTGAAGAAGAAGGTTCTCCTGCCCTTTGAGAACTCCCTCAGGAGGCGGGTCTTTCCAACCCTCCTCCTGCCGTAGAGGACGACGAAGGATGGCCTGTTTTCCCACTCCCTCCCAAGGATTCCCATTTCCCTATCGCGGTCGATGAATTTCATCTAATCACCATTATATATAATCGCGTTTATATATAAATGCGTTTCGATTATATGACAGATAAACACAAGATACCGGCAGCGGCAAGTCAACAACAGATTAAGGATTATAACTAAAAGGATACAAGGTGAGCTCACAGGAGTTCCAGAATCTTATCCTCCCCGCCGGGCAGCACGAGCGGCCTCGAAAGGTGCTTCCGCGCGTCAGGAGGGACTTCGTAGATTTTTCTCTCCAACTCGCGCGGCACTTCAACGAGAACGAGCTTCTTCGGCATCTTGTAGCCGCACCGCTTGCACTTCAAATAATCTCCCTTGCTCTTCATCGTCCCGCCGCAGACGGGACAGCGCGGCTTTTGATACTCCACCTTCGGGACAAGCTTAACCGGGTAGAACTTCTCAAGGTTAAGTGTCAGAACGCCCTCGTGCTCCTTGACCCCACCAGCGGCGATGATTTCATCCCCCGGCAGAAGCTTCCTCACCCAGTTGCGGAACTTCTTGGTCGGCTCGAACGCTGCCACGCGGATTTTTCCTGTCTCGTCCTCAAGCTCGAAGAAGACGTGCCTCCCTCGCTCCCAGTAAGGGCCTGCTACCCTACCTCTTACGACTGCGCTGTCGTAGAGCTTGAGTTCGCCAATTTTCTTTGGGGTGAGGTGGTCGTCGGTGTTCTGGTTCGTCTTGTAGAGCTGGTAGAACGCTACCGGCTCCTCGAACTCAACGCTCTCGAAGACCTGAAGAACCCTGGCCTTGTCAATTCCCCTGATTCCAGCCAAGACCGGGTCTTTTCCGTGGGGAGTGATTAAAACGACCCGTTTGTATGGGTCAACGTTGTCGTAGCTGAAGGGATATGCCCATTTATCCGCCAGAAAGACGCTCTCAGCGTTCACCCGCCTGGGGGTTCCAAAGTTCTCCGGCTCCCGGTAAACGAGAAGCTCGTAGGTAAACTTTTCCAGCGGGTAGCCAATGGCCGCGAGCGAGCCGATAATCCCCCTCCCAAGCTTGAACTTGAAGTACTCCGCTCCTACATTCCTCGCAACTTCCCCGGCTTCCTCAATGGTCACATGCTCGCGAAGGACCCTCAGCGAGAACTCCCTCAACTCCTCCGGAACCTCCCCCTCAAAGAAGACCACTCCTGGGTTGGTGTTTTCGTGTTCAAAATCTGCGAGCTGGTTCACGTAGAAGAGAACCGTGTCCTTGATTAGGGGGATGACTTCTTCCTCCGCCTCGAACGTCATAACAACAGCCCCGTTGCCCCTGGTCTTGTAGGGGATGTTCGGGTTGAGGCGGATGAGTCTCGGTAAATCCAGAGGCTCCGCTATCCGTGAAATCTCGCGGTAGAGTAAGGCACCGAGGTAGGTGGTGCACATGCCGTTGGGTGAGTCCGTGTCGTCGATTCCAATGTGGAGGAGCATGTTTGAAGAAAAGAGGGAGGGTTTAAAAATCAACCGCCGAAGAGCCAGAGCACGGCCTCGGAGAACCTCTTGCCCCAATAGTATTCGTTGTGTTTCCCACCTTCATCGACCACGACCTTGAGGTTCTTCCCCTCCACATAGCCCTTCTCCTCCAGAATTTGGACCATCTTCTCGTTGCTCTCGGCGAAAGCCGCTGGATTGTCCCCCTCATCCGTACCCCAGTCAATGTAAATCTTGGCCGGACCGGAGGGGGCGTTCTTCACAAAGTCGTAGATCTCTGGATTGAACCAGAGGGCAGAGCTCATAGCCCCAACGTAGCGGAAAACGCTGGAGTTCCAGAAACCGGCGTAGAGGGCCATCAGCCCGCCAAGGGAGGAACCCATTATCCCCGTCTCGTTTGGAATCGTCCTGTATTGCCTGTCTATCAGGGGTTTAAGTATTTCCACTATGAACTCAAGGGTCGCGTTTCCGAGGCCCCCCCTCCCGTACTCTTCGTTCACCCAGGGGGCGTACTCGTCGATTCTCTTATCCCCGCCGTTGTCTATCCCAACGACGATTAAAGAGAAGTTCTTCTCGCGATACAGCTTCTCCAGGGCCTCATCAACGCCCCATTCACCGGCGAATGAAGTGGCCTCGTCAAAGAGGTTCTGGCCGTCGAACATGTAGAGGACGGGATAGCGTTTCGTGCCGTTGTTGTAATCCGGGGGCAGGTAAACCCATATCCTCCGCGTTGTGTTGAGCTGCGGGACGAAGATGTCGAAGGTCTTAACGTTCCCTGTTATTGTGTGGGTGCCCCCGGAGGTGCTCTCCACGAAGTCGCGCCAGTTGTAGATGGTGAAGTGCTTGACCCCACCGCTTAGGAAGGCAAAAACCCTGTTCGGCATCTCCCCACCGCTGGGTCCCCTTTCCACGGTTTCCCAGGAGCCGCGGGTGAATTTGAACTGGATGACCTTGCCGTAGGGAAAGGTGAGGTTTATAGCCCACGTGCCGTCGGGAAGAGGCTTCAAGCGGTAGCGCTCATCCCCGGGGTTCCAGCCGTTGAAATCCCCCGCGATGTAAATCGATGAGTTTTTGGGGGTGTACTTCGGAACCGAGACGATAAACGTTACCGTGACCTCTTTGGGGCCAGTCTGCGAGGAAGTGGAGCTGGACGTGGTAGATGTGGGATGAGGCGACGATGTCGCAGTGGAGGGGGAAGCCGAAGTAGTGGAACTGCTGGAATGGGTCGTTGATTGAACGGAAGACGTGCTCAAACTGCTTGAAGAAGACGTCAAATTCTTGCCGTTCCCCTCTCCAATGCACCCGCTTGCAAAGCTCGCCAAGATCATGATGGACACGATGAGCAGCGTGCCAACCTTTGAGAGAATTTTACCATCCATGTTTTCACCCGCCTAAAGTTCGACCTCTAGGTTTTAGAATTTTCCGCAACCGTTTTTAAAGAGGAAGACAACTGGAATCGGTGTAAACAATGGGGAAGGAACTCACCCACGTCGATGAGAAGGGCGTTAAGATGGTTGAGGTGGGCTACAAGGACGTGGTTTTCAGGAAGGCCGTTGCAAAGGGCAGGATAAGACTGAAGCCGGAGACGATAGGGCTTATCAAAGCCGGGAAGACGAAGAAGGGGAACGTCATAGCGGCGGCACAGATAGCCGGCATTCTGGCGGTGAAGAAAACACCGGAGCTCATCCCCCTCTGCCACCCGATACCGCTGACTGGCGTGGACATGACCTTCGAGTTCGGGGAGGACTACATAGAGACCACCTGCGAGGTCAGGGCCTATTACAAGACGGGCGTTGAAATGGAGGCCCTCACCGGTGTCAGCGTTGCCCTGCTCACGATATGGGACATGGTGAAGGCCGTCGAGAAGGACGAGAAGGGTCAGTACCCGTTCACGAGAATAGAGAACATTCACGTCGTCGAAAAGGTGAAAGAAGCGAGATAATAGTCTGTCCGCGTTATTCTGCGCTTTATCCTCATTTATTCTTTCCGCACCCATCGCTCGTTTATTCAAGTTAATCCCCAATTTTGGACACATCTGGGTAGAAAGGATTATAAGTGTGTAAGAGGAGTGCCCACGGTGATGTTAGGGATGTATCAGGTTAAGAAGAGCAAATCGGGTTATATTTTCGATAAACCCCGCGAGAGGATAGCGTTCATGTTCCTCAAGGACGGAACCTACATGATGTACCATGACGAGAAGACCCTATGCTATTCTCCGAGGCCCGTGAACGTATCAACGGAGGAGATAGATAGGTTTGAGAAGACGGAAGAGCCTCCAGAACTCATCAAAAGGATAAAAGCGGGCGAGTACCCAGAGGGGTTCATCGTTAAAAAGCTCCCACCCATCGACGAAGACTTGAAACCCCTGAACCCGTCGAGGAAGTGCGTCATATTATTCACGGGCTTTCAGGACACGGTGATAGACTACGTTGAGTGCGACGGTGAAACGCTCGCGGTGGCGAGGCTCATTGACGAGCCGGATAAGGTCTGCCGCTTCAGGGGCAGGGGAAACTACAAGGTGGCCGCGGTCAAGCTGAAGAGGGGCGAGGAATGCCTGAGGAGAGAGGAGTTCGGAAAAGCCGTGGAAGAGTGCAGGGAGGGCCTTCAAGCCCCACAGTAGCCAAAAAGGTGGTAGTGCAGAAATGACTCAAGGTAATTTAGTGGCAGTCCAATCAGGGAAATCAAAGTGGACAGAAGGAAGTTTCCCCGCGAGACGATTAGCAGGGCCACCCACACGAGAATCCAAAAAGCGATGTAAGCTAGTTTTGGAGATATTAGAGATTTAGGGGCCAGTTCCTTACGGAGCAGGTTTTCAATCCCCCTCCCGTCCTTTATGAGGTATTTCTTTGGCTCAGGCCATCCTCTCCTCTTCAGTCCCTTACCGCCCATGGCAAGAAACGCCTCTCCTCCCGGGAACATGAAGAGGTAAACGTAAGGTTTTCCGCTCGACAGGACGAGGGATTCAACATCAAAGCCAATAGAAGGGGAGGAGACTTCGTAGAAACTAAACCCCCATTCCTTCAGAACCCGGAGGACGCTCTCAGGGCCTTCGTTCTTGAACTTGAAGACCAACCCTCGATACTTAGGTTTGACGACGCGTTCGAGGAACACGATGACCACCCCGAAGGATCGTTTTAAAGTTACTTTTGGGCTTTATAAAATTGATGGTTGGAAAGCGGCAGGTAACTTTTTTAGGCCCCCACCGTTTTTCCCAGCGATGAAGCTCAAGATGAACCCAGAGACCAGGGCAGTTTACAGGGGAATCCGCGATGAAATCAGGAAGAGGTTAGTCCTCCCTGGAAGCGAGTCCATTTTAGACGATTTCAAACCTGTCAAGGATGTGGAGGAGATTCTCAGGCGACAGCGCTACCTCCGTGAGAACCTGCCCAGAGTGGGCCCGGAGCTGGGGAAGGTCCTTGAAAGGGTGAGGCCAATAAAATTCCGCAGGGACTACCTCCACGACAGGGTTCTTATCGTGGAAGAGAGGGAACTCGAAAGGGCCCAGGGCCTTGGGTTGTGCGACGTCGTGACCTCCCCACAGGAGGCGGAGGGCTACCCTCTGGTTCTGAGCACGGTCGGATACGGAATCGACGTCGAACTCACCCCGGCACAGATAGCCCCTGAGCTCTACGTGATGCCCCTCTGGGAAAACAGAGAGACCCTCAGGGCCCTTGCAAAGATAGGTGAATTGACGGGTTCTGAGAGCGTGGCAGGTAGGATACTGGAGCAGCTCGCCCCGCTGGAGGGGGTCATGGGGAGGACGAAACTCCTCGGAGAGCTCGACGAGCTAGTAGCGGAGAAGGAACGTGAGCTGAACGAGAGAATCTCCGAGAGGCTGGAGAGGTTCAGTCTGACGCTCAGCGGAAGGGAGCTCATCCACTTCCTGAACGAGCTCAAGGAGGGAAACTACGAGGGAATATTCAGACACTTCGGCTCCATTGAGGGGGAGATACTCTCGATGGTAACTGAGGCGGAGGAGGAGCTGAGCGAGAGATTGGGGGTTAGAGTAGAACTCTTCTCCCGCGAGGAGCTTTACCCCGTAAGTGTATCCCCCAAGGCTATTGAGACTCTGAGAAACAGCTTGGAAGAGGAGCTTAAAGTTGAGCTCTACCTGAAGAGCCGGGAGGTTCTGGAGAAAATCCGCCCGCTTCTCCAGGGGTTGAGGGAGGAGCTAACCCGCGTCCATGAGCTGGACTTTCTCCAGGCGTTAAAGGGATTTTCCAAGGGATTCACCTTCCCTAAGATATGGGGCGGCGGCATCTCATTCATCAACGGCAAGCACCTCTTTATTGATGACTCCCAGCCGGTGAGCTACACGCTTGGAAGGGTTCCTGAGGAGTTTATTGTTGAAGGAGCCGAAAAACCTGAAGGGGAGCGCGTGGCAATACTGACAGGCGCCAACAGCGGCGGGAAAACGTCGATGCTCGAACTCATAACCCAAATAACGATTCTCGCACACATGGGGCTCCCCGTGCCGGCGGAGAGGGCGTGGGTGGAGCCCCTGGACGAGGTCTTTTTCTTCAGAAGAAAGAGGAGCGTTTACGGGGCTGGGGCCTTCGAAACCGCGCTCCGCTCCTTTGTCAGGGCCCTCAAAGGAAAAGGGCGGAAGCTCATACTAATAGACGAGTTCGAGGCGATAACAGAACCCGGTGCGGCAGTTAAGATAATCGGGGAGCTCCTAAAGGTGGCGCACGAGAAGGGCTTCTACGTCGTCATCGTCTCCCACTTGGGAGAAGATTTAAAAAAGGAGCTCCCCTTCGCGAGGGTGGATGGAATAGAAGCCAAAGGCCTGGACGAGAACCTGAACCTGATTGTCGACAGACAGCCCAAATTTGGAAAACCTGGAAAGAGCACGCCCGAGCTCATAGTGGAGAGCCTCGCCCGGCGGAGAAGGGGGAAGGAGAGAGAAATCTTCGAGAGGATCCTCTCGGCGTTCAGAGGGGAGTGATTACCTGCGCAGTGCTCTGCCCTCCTCGATCTCCCTTCTGAGTGTCTTTGCCTCTTCTTCGGTCTTTCTCACGCGGAAGACCCTCGCTATCCTCTCGATGGCTTCAAGCTTTCTAACTATCCCATCCAACCACGTGAAGACATCGCCAGGGTAGACTATCAGCCCGTAGACCTTCCTGAAGTGCTCCGCTATCTGGGTGGGATGCTTTCCGCTCCTCCTCAGCTCGATTATCATGTTGCTGACACGCTCCATGGCGTACTCAGTGCAGTCCTCCTCGGGGCACATGAAGAACTCCTGGTACATCGTGAAGAGCCTCTCGGCGGCGTTGGGGCTGAGCTCCGGAATCACCCTGTCGAGTTCATCGAGTATCGAGGCGAAGCTCGGTGAGAAGACGTTCGCGCTTAAGCGGCCCCTAACGGCACCCTCAAGCTCCCTCTGGAGAGTTCCGCTGAGGTAGAGGCCCTCAAAGGGAAGGAGCTTAACGGCTATCCATCTAGCTTCCTTCTTTCCGAGGTTCTCCCTGATGAAGGCGGCCTCCTTGGGCAGGAGGAAGCTCATGCTCACAGCTCTCCCGTAGGGCGTGACCTCAACTAACGGCCGCTTCATCCTCACGAAGCTGAACTCCTGGAGTTTCTCAAGGACCTTCTTGGCGTTCTGGTTGGCACCGAGGCATTTAGACTGCACTTCTTCAATGAGGTCGAGCCTGTTGAAGACACAGGAATGGGCCAAAACGTTGTCCTGCTCAAGCTCATCGCTCCACTCGACGATAACCGGCTCAATCGGCGAGGTAAGGAGCTTGAAGGCAACCTCGTCCTCGCTATCCTCCATCTGGGCTGAGTACTTCCTTCCGGGCTCAACTACGAGGTAGACCTTTCCCTTCTCGTGGTAGAGCGGCCTTCCAGCCCTTCCGAGCATCTGGTGGAACTCTCTCACGCTCAGCCACTTGTTGCCCATCGCGAGGCTCTCGAAGATGACCTGAGAAGCAGGGAAGTCGACCCCAGCTCCTAGGGCGGCGGTGGTAACGACGACGTCGAGCATCTGGGCCTGAAACTCCATCTCCGTGAGCTTCCTCTGCCTGTAGGGCAGGCCGGAGTGGTAGGGCTTCGCCTTCAGCCCCTTGCTGGTAAGATAAGCAGCCAGCTCGTGTGTTCTCTTCCTGGAGAAGGTAAACACTATGCTCTGGCCCTTGTAGCCCTGTTGGGACTTCCTGTTCGCCTCGGCGCGGCAGAGCACCGCTATGTGGCGCCACTTCTCGCTCTCGTTCCTAGCGATTATTATGTGCCTCTCCAGATCCACCGGCCTCTCGTCGTAAAGAACGAGTTTAAGGCCCAGTTCCCTAGCCAGCTCTTCGGCGTTGCCTACTGTGGCACTCAACCCCAGGAACTGGGCATTTGGGTAGAGGGTTCTAAGGCGTGCGATGAGACCATCAAGGCGGGGCCCGCGCTCCTCGTCATCGAGGGTGTGTATTTCGTCTATCACTATGGTTCCGACGTTCCCTATCTTCCTGCCCGCGCGGAGAAGGTAGTCTATTCCTTCGTAGGTTCCGACGATTATGTCCGCGTCTATGCCTGTGTCGACGACCACGAGCTCGTCTTTGGTTTTTATCCTGCTCATTCCGACCCTTATCGCCACACGGAGGCCGAGCTTGGAATAGCGCCTCTTGAAGTCCTCGTACTTCTGGTTTGCCAGAGCCACCAGCGGGACGAGGAAGAGCATTTTTCGACCTTTCATCGCCTTCGGAACGCCGGCGAGCTCTCCGATTAAGGTCTTACCGCTCGCGGTTGCCGAAACCACGAGGAGGCTCTCACCGTCGAGGAGACCGTTCTTTATCGCCAAGCTCTGAACTGGAAGGAGTTCGTTCACTCCTTCCCCTTTCAGAACCTCCTTAAACTTCTCCGGAACCGGGAGTTCGTCCACTTTGATTTTTTCAACCTTAACGTGCTTCGCCTTCAGCTCGTCCCATTTGGTTATCTCCGGGTGTCTCGTCGGGTCAAAGCGTGGGTCGAATGCGTAGAGAACTTTATTGAGGTCACGGAACCTCTCCAGGAGCTTCTTCGCCTGGTCGAACATAGCAATGCTCTTGAAGCGGAAACGGAGCTCCCTCTTTAGCTCGTCTTCGGCGCAGCGCTCGCAGATGGATTCGTCGTGGTATTTTATGCGGTTCCCCTCCGTGAGGACGGTTATTCTGCCCTCAAGGAGGCAGAGGCGGCAGAGTTCGGCCTTCTCGACCCGCTTGTTCTGCAGTCTTCTCTTGAAGTAATCCTCCCACTCATCGGCGTTCACAAGGACGATACGGGACTGACGGAGGAGCTTCTCCATCTCCTTCGGGTTCCGGTACTGGCTCCCCTCAAGAACCTTGAAGAGCCTACCCTCGCGCATTATGAAGCGGTATATCGCGTCGGCCTTGAGGTTCTGCATTTGAGAGAGCTTCTCGGGCTCGTTCTCTATGAAGAACGCCTCAAGCTCGTTCTTTTTCCTTCCGGGTCTCACGACGAAGAGCATCCACTCACCCTCCACCCCCTGAAGGTAAGAAAAGCTTATAAACGCACCCCCCAAAGTGGCGTTAGGTCGAAAGGACTCAGGATCATATGGGGTGAGAAAGAATGGCTATTTGGCAGGGAAGATCACTCAAAAAACCCTCGGGCGGCAGAATAGTTTTCGCCCGGAAAAAGAGGAAAAGGGAGCTCGGCAGGGAGCCGGCCAACACCAAGGTCGGTGAGGAAGTCGAGAAGAGGAAGATAATCAGAACCTACGGCGGCAACAGGAAGGTCCGCCTCGTCGAGGCTCTCTACGCCAACGTCTTCGAGAACGGAAAGGGCAAGAAGGTCAAGGTTCTCGACGTTATAGAGAACCCGTCCAACAGGCAGTACGCGAGGAGAAACATAATCACCAGGGGCGCCATCATAGAGACCGAGGCCGGCAAGGCCATCGTCACCAGCAGGCCAGGCCAGGACGGAGTTGTTAACGCCGTCCTCATCAAGGAAGAGAACGCCTGAACTCTCTTCTCCTTTGAATCTCTTTGTCTTTTCTCAATCCTCGCTGGGTAGCTAACGTAAATCACCGTAAAGGGAAAAGTTTACGGTAAATACCCCTCATCGTAAAATTCTGGGGTTTATTGGGGGTTAACGGTTCAGGAGGTAGCGCCTCTGAGAGCCCCTCCCCTCGCTCCTCACAAGGCCAAGCCCTTCAAGTTTCTTGAGCCTCTTAAGAAGGGTGGGCTTTGATACTCCAAGCTCTTCCGAGAGTTCCCCGCTTCTCCGGGGAGCTTCCAGGGCCGAGAGGATTCTTCTGTCAAGCTCATCGAGCAGTCTGCCCGACCACTTGTGGAAGACGACCTCGAACCTGTTTGCCTGGGTTCTGAATTCAACGCTGACAAGGCCGTGTTTCTTGCACTCCTCCCTTATCATCCTCAAACCATAGCCGTACTTTTCGATGTACCCAGCATCGTAGAGGAGGGAGCACAGGTTTGGATTCCTCGGAACGTGCTCAGGGTCGTCCAGGTCAACTCCGGGCATTAAACCTCCGGGATTTCTTATCACCAGCCTGTCCGGGTAAACGAAAACCCTAACGTCCGCGGGGATGGCATAGTTCCTGTGGGCAAACGCGTTTATCAATGCTTCCCTAACCGCCCTTGGAGGATATTCCGGGAGTTTAACTCTCTTCGTTCCCACAACAACCTCATACGTCTTGAACTCCCGTGTGAGGGTGTAGAACATATCATCAACCACGCGCCAGACCGGGCCAGAGAATTCAGCGCTCTTTATCGCCTCATCCCCTTGCATCCATACTATTCTACCGCCGGAGTGGGGTATGAAGTCGGTGGCATCCGTGAAGAAGAGAACCCCCGCGTTCGTCAAGCGTTCTCCCTTCACCGCCTTCGAACTCCTGAGGTATCTCATCCAGTTCTCCCGCGGTATCTTTCTGCCCCTGGCCCTCTCAAGGGCGGAGAAAAACCATTCCACGTATTCATCTTTCATCTCTGAAAGGTCCACCAGGGGGAACTCGTCCCACGTTACAGTCCCCATTTCCGCGGAGAGCATCAGGATTTCCTGGATTGAGAGGGGCCTGATGCTTGAGCCAATTCGTATGTAGGCGACTCCTCCAATGGAGCACAGCGTCTTTGACCTCGGAACCTCCACGACGAGAACGTCCTTATCTCCAACGCTGACCACGCTCGTTTTCACGCTAATTGGTGGGGTTATGTTTTGAAGAGCTGAGGACAGAACCTCTCTCGCCTTTTTGATGTCCACTCCAACAATTTTTCCCTCGTCCGAGACTCCAATAAGGAGGTAACCGCCTTCAGCGTTTGCCATGGCACAGATTTCTCTCGCTATGTTGGGGGTTGCCTTGGCCTTGAACTCGACCCTCTCATTCTCGCCTTCTTTGAGGAGTTCAATAAGGGATTCCACCTTCATGTTTATCGTTAACTATCATGAGCCTAAAAAGTTTACGGCAGATAATTCTTATCGTAAAATTTTGGGGTTTACAAGGGTTAACGATAAAAATAAACAAAAAACGACAAGCCCTTCATTTTATTCTGCGCAGGAGGAGGGGTGCAATGCCAAGAAGGATCACAAGGGCAGGGCCGCATATCGCACTTCCCTGTTTTCCAGCCCCGGTAGAGGCAGCCTGTTCCCCTGTGCTTGATTCCTTGCTGTTTTTCTCTGTAGAAGATGTTGGAGCCGAAGATGTCGAAGAAGTGTCGTAACTCACAGAAACTACAGTAAGCTTTACTGGGAGTTTTCCTCCACTCAGGACGGCATACAGAGTCTTGGCCTCATGTAGAGCAGCCTCTCTTGTGGGGGCACTACCTGTTATCTGCAGATTCCGGATGTTGCCTTCTGCAGGATCGAACGTAAGGGTGTAGGGACCTTAGAGGCCCAGAACCCGCTTGATAAAGAATTTAACGTCTTCGCCTGACTTGGGGGCAAAATAAGAGACAATTATTCCCAGGTTCTCCTTCTTTACAATGCTACTCACATTATTGTAGAGATCCTGGGAAACGCCGGCGAGGACTATGGAATTCTTGTTAAGGCTGACAGCTCTGTTAACGATCTCCTTAGGAGTCTGGTTGGAATACTGAATGACAGTGATGTTAAGGGCCTTCTGAATCCTCTCAAGAAGAGTTGGGGCTTCAGAACCTGCCTGACCGTTGAAAGTATGAACGTCTTGTAGCGCCTGGTGGGTAGAGGGAGAAGTCACTATCAAAGAATCGAGCGGAGGACCGAAGAAGATGTCAACAGGCCACCTACCTTATGGGTGGCGACCTGTTTAAATTTGTCCTGAGCCTTGTCTGAGAGCTGGAAACCCACGTACCCTACAGTCGGGCCCCTCCGAAGGTCTAGACCGTACTGGCCGGAGGGAACGGTAACGTCCGCACCGGTGGCAAACACCGTTCCACCGAACTCGAGGTAGAGGAGACCGCTGTCTGAGATGACGTGCTTTATCAGTTCAACATCCGTTGAATTAACTGGGAATACCCTGATGACAAAGAGAGTTTCACCGGAGCTCGAGTTGATTGTGGTGTTAACTGAAACATTTTCTATTCCAAATGCAAGGAGCCTGCTCTTGATGATGGTTGCAACTTGAGCCTCCATGTTTTTATCTATTGGGTGGAGAGGCTTGGCAACAATCGAAAGCCCCACTGATCCGTTGTCCGCTCCCTGAATCATTGGAGGGACTAACAAAAGCAGCAAAAAAACCGCCGCACCACTCAGGTACACATTACGAGCCATATTATCACCCCAGTGTTATTCCACAACAATTCCAATAGAGCCCTTAATATACTTTCCCTCATGGAAAAGAACAAGAAAAATCGTGGAATGAAGATGGACTCCTGGAACAATGGATAGAAAACAGAATAAAAAGGCAACGAAAGTCAAAGCTTGAGCTCTTCTCTGAAGCGAGCCAGTTGCGTCTCCATCGTCCGCTTGGCCTGCTCCTCAACCATCGGCTTGACGAGTTCTATGACCCGCTCTTTCAACTCGTCGAGCCCTTCTCCGTTGAGGGCCGAAATCCTGAGAGGTTCAAGACCCTTGGAGCGGACGAACTCCTCAACAGCCTTAATCTTCTCCTCGTCGGCTATGTCCACCTTGTTGAGAACCACTATGAACGGGAACTCACCGAACTCACTGTGAATCTCCTCAAAGAGGTGGGTCTGCTCTCCTATGGGATAGCCGCAGTACTCGCTGGGGTCGAAGATGTAGACGATGACATTCCCCAGGTGCTTCAACGCCAAAATCGCCTGTCTCTCAACCTCGTTCCTCTCGCTGAGCGGCCTGTCGAGCAATCCTGGTGTGTCTATGACCTGATACTTGAGGTAGTGCTCCTCGAACTGACCGACGTTTATTCCCTTGGTTGTGAAGGGATAGCTCGCGACCTCTGGCTTTGCGTTGGTGAGGGCCCTGAGGAGGGTGCTCTTGCCCACGTTGGGGTGGCCCGCTATGACAACCGTCGGGAGCTCCAAATCGACAACTGGGAGGTCTTTCAGCACGTTCCTGGCCTGGTTGAGGTACTCCAGGTCTTCCGCGATGCTCTTTATGACGTCCGCAACACGGCCGTAGAACCCCCTCCTGAGCCTCGCCATCTCCACTGGATCCCTGGAGTAGCGGATTTTCTCAACGTAGCGCTGCTCAAGGTTCCGGATGGTTTTTATCGCCCAGTTCACCCTTCCGAGGGAGCGGTGGAACTGGTCGCGATCAACGAGTGTATCAACGAGCTCCTTGTAAAAAGCAGGGAGTTCTGAGACACCGGGGGTTCTGTCGAGGAGCTTGCGGAGGTTGTCCCTTATTACGTTGGAAACGGTCCTAACGCGGAGTTCCTCCTTCTCCCTCGCCTTGGCCCTGGGACCTCCCCTTGGCGTTGAAGCGGAGGCGGCTTTCTCCGCTCTCCTGAAGGCCTTATCGATGAGCTCATCAGCGGTAAGAACCGTTGGCATCTTTTCAAACGGGTTTTTCATTAGAATCACCTCACTGCTCTTGAATCTCTCGCGGAGAAGAGTTTTCAAAGGGGTTTAAAAAGATGCCTGAATAAAAAAACTGGCATCATTCGTTCAGGTCTTTGTTGACCTCGTAGGCAAACCAGATTATTAAGCTCACGAGGGAAAGCAGTATCAGCGTCATTATTTTGCCCGCGATCCCTGAGCTGGTGAAACCCCCTATTATGAACAGGAGGAACAGTATAACCGTCAGGATTCCGAGCTTGCCAAAGAGCCCCTCGTACTTGTTCAAACCCTGGATAATGCCTGTCAGGTTCATAACACCACCTCCGGGTCGTTTCTTGGAACCACTTTGGTGTGAAAATATAAAAAGATATCGTCCATATCGAATTGAGGTTCCAGAAAAGTTTATGTTCAAAAGGGCCTAGTTTGAGCGTGATTGTGATGATGAGACTTATTGACTACATTCCCCCGATAGTCCACGGCGCCATTGGAGCATTGGCTTCTGCCTTTCCGGCGAGCCCTGAAACCCTTGTGGGAAAGGAGTACCTAGTGCCATCATACGTGGGGTTTCTCTTTGCCATACTGTTCTATTTCAGGAAGGAGATAGGCCTCCTGCCAACCAGCGAGCTCCGAAAGGAGCCAATCAGAGAGGGAAGACTTTTCATATACTCACTTATGTTCACAGTCGTCATGGCGTACCCCGTTGGCAGAAGGCTCGGATGGATCGTGGGGGATGAAAAGCTCGACGCTCTGAACGCTGCTATTGGGGCGGTGCTGCTGGGGCTATCTCTCCTCCTTTGGAGAAGGGGAGAGGGCATTAGCAAATCAATTGAAAAGGTGGTATCTGGTTCCGATGATGGGGGGGCGTTGCTACACTCCGTTCTCGTCAGCGTCGCCAACGCAATCTCAATCGTAGGACCTTCCAGAGGGGGGCTGAGCGTTCTTTTCCTCGCCTTAGGGGAGAAGAACGGGGAGAAGGTCTTTAGAGGAAGTTTGATAGCGGGTATCGGCTACTACACGGTGGCGGTTGTTCTAATGGACGGATGGAAGTTCAGTGGAAGCGCCATTCTCCCTGCAATTGCCTCCGCTTCTGCTTTTCTCGTAGGGCTTGTCGCAATTCACGTTATAATCTATCTTGGGAAACTCGGCTGGAAGGGACTGGCCGTGTATGCCCTCATCCCAGTGATAATCTACGCAGTGGAGGTGGTACTGTGAAGGGTGTTGTGCTTGCCGCCGGCAGAGGTGAAAGGCTCCGCCCTCTGACGGATGACAGACCAAAGGTCATTCTGAAGGTAGCGAACAGATCCATAATAGAGTACGTGCTTGAGAACCTAGACCCATTCGTGGACGAATTTATAATCGTAACCAGATACATGGGTAAAAAGCTCATTGAGGCCCTTGGAGACGAGTTCAACGGAAAGCCGATAACCTACGTCGAGCAGCTTCCTGGAGACGGGACGGCCAAGGCCGTAGAGTCTGCGAGGGAGCACGTGGGGGATGAGGACTTCATAGTGGTTAACGGCGACATATACTTTGAGGCTGAAGCGTTGAGGGAGCTTATATCGGCCTTTCGGCGTGAGAGCGCGGACGCTGCCCTCGTAGTTAAGGAGTTCGAGGATTTGAGCCACTTCGGCATGATAGAAGTCGAAGGGAGCCTTGTCAAAGGTGTGAGGGAGAAACCCGGAAAGGTCAGAGGGTACGCGAACCTCGGGATTTACGCGTTCAAACCGGTTGTCTTCGACTTCATAGAAAAGACGGACCTGAGCGACCGCGGAGAGTACGAGATAACCGACACGCTGAACCTGATGATAAAAGACGGAAGGAAGGTCGTCTGCGCGGTTTACGACGGTTACTGGAACGACATCGGAAGGCCCTGGAACCTGCTGGAGCTCAACGAGTACCTCCTCAAGAACAAGCTCAAACACGACGTCAGGGGGACGGTCGAGGAGGGAGCTGTTCTAATTCCCCCCGTGGAGGTCGGAGAGGGGACTGTGATACGAAGCGGAGCGTACATCATCGGGCCCGTCAAAATAGGCAGGAACTCCAACATTGGCCCGAACTGCTTCATAAGACCCTACACGAGTATCGGCAACAACTGCCACGTCGGAAACGCAGTAGAGGTGAAGAACTCCATCATAATGGACCACTCCAACGCACCCCACCTCAACTACGTCGGCGACTCGATAATTGGCGAGAACAGCAACCTTGGAGCTGGAACGATAACCGCCAATCTGAGGCACGACAGGGGCAACGTAAAGGTGGAGATAAAGGGGAAGCTTGAGGATTCGGGGAGGCACAAGCTTGGGGCCATAATCGGACACGGCGTCAAAACGGGAATAAACGTCAGCATCTACCCAGGAAGGAAGATAGGAAGCTACTCCTTCATCGGGCCTGGAGCGGTAGTTGATAAGAACGTCCCTCCCAAGAGCCTGCTGGTTGTCAAGCAGGAGAAGGCCATCCGGGAGGTGCAGTGAGTGGCCGATTGGGTGGCCATCCTCAACTTTTTGTCGAGATGGGCCCTGTTTGCAGCCGTGACGTACAAAGCATATCAAACCAAGGACAAAGGGTGGGCCCTCCTCTCGATAGCGTTTTTTATCGACGCCCTCAACATAGAGAACTACATCCTGACCCCACTTGGGATAAAAATACCCGACTGCGTCTACCCCCTGGCATCCAAGATTTCCGACTTCTACATAGGACTCCTGCTTCCCTGGGGAGCCGCCCATTTAAAGAACGGAAAAACGACCTTCCGGCATGTTATCTACCTCGGAACAATAGTGGTGGTCTCCTACGTCTGGTTGTTCCTTCTTGCGATTAACGCCTTTGGAGACAACTTTGCAGTCAATTCAAGTGTCCCCTCCCTCGTGCTCGGAGGAGCCATGATATACGCTGGCTACGTGCTCTGGAGCAACGTCGTGTCCACTCGCCTCTGGGACAGGCTCTTTCCGACTGGGCTCATCCTTGTAGGTGCCCTAAACCTGACCTATCCCGTGGGGCGGCCGATAGAGTGGTACTCGACAATGGCCTTCTTCCTGGCGGCTCTGGGAAGGCTTTCATCTGCAGTGGGGGCACTGTTCTTTGTGTTCTATCCAATAAAAGAACCGGAATACAGTGCAAAGGTGAAGACGAGACTAATACCCGGCGCTTACATCTTTAGTAGTATGGAAAAAGCCATCAAAAAGCTCGGAAAGGACATCGTGTCGAGCTGTGTTGCGGTCGTCAGGATGGACCCGGAGAAGGCGGCTTCAGCCTTCCACGGTGATTCCGTCGTTTTCTGGGTCACCAAAGCCAAAGACGGCATAATCAGGGAGGAACATCCCCGCATAATTGCAATTGAACCTCAAAAGCTGGGAATCCTCCAGGATTTGATATCAAAGGAGCTGGAGAAGGGGTACAAGAGAGTTTACGTGGACGCGCTGGAGTACCTGAAAAACGAGATGGACTTCAACACCGCAATGAAGTTCCTTCTTGCAGTCAAGGATATAGCAATATCCCACGGGGGGACCATGATTCTGGTGGCAAACCTCAACGCATTCGATGAGAAGGAGAGGAAACTCCTGATAAAGGAGTTTGGAGAAGGAGGCCTCTAAATGCCCATCATTTTCATCTGTGCATTGACTCGCTGAGGAACTCCTTGGCCTCCTCGCTGAACTTTGAAGTCGGGACTTCCTCCCCAAAGCGGTCGTACACCTTGCCGTCCCTGAAGTTGATTTCGAGGATTTCATACCTCTCCTCAGACTTTTCGTGGAGTTTTATGCCGTGACCCTTCAGGTGAAGCTCAAGGCTGTCTATATCGACGTACTTGCCGCACTTCTCGCACTTGTAGAACTGCCAGAAAACATAGTCCTGGCCTATGACGGCGTTTTCCTTGATGTGCTCTATAAGCCTTCCCCCGAGGTAGTCGTAGAAATCCTCCTGAACGAGGGCGTCGCCGTTGCTTGAGATTTTGAAACCGTTCCACACTATGTGATCGTTAACATCGCTCAGTGTTGCGCGGACGTACCTGTATGTCATTATGAAAACGCCGTTGTGAACCGTGAAAACGCCCTTGTCAGGAACTGCGATTATCGTTATGCCGCTCCCGCTCCCTTCATCGGCGAGCTTGATGGCGTGCTCCCTGTTGTCAGCGGCCAGAATTCTAACTTGGAGCCCGCTCTTCTTGTGAACGCCCTCTATGCTCTCATCGCGTATTGACCAGTGATAGTCATCAAGGTAACGGACCTGTGTGTAAACCCTTTTGAGCCGTGGACTCAGACTGTCGTATTCCACCCTCACCACCAATTCTCCCCTCTCCCTCAATCTTAATAAAGTTTAGCGAAAAAGCTTAAAAGAGAGAAGCCGGCGAAACTTTTATTAGCTGCAGGTAGAATTTGAAACGGTGATGAGAATGGCAAAGGACAAGACGACGCTTCCTCCAACCGGTGCCGGTTTGATGCGGTTCTTCGATGAGGACACCAGGGCAATCAAAGTCAGCCCAAAGGGTGTTATAGCACTCACGCTCATCCTAGTCGCGTTTGAGATATTCCTCAACCTGTTCGGCCCAAGCATCTTCGGCTGAGCGCCTTTACTGAATTTTCCTTGAATTTTCAAGGCCGAGTGGGTTGGGTTAGAATTCCTAATAATTGCTTGGTGGGGTGGTGTAAAGCACGAACCAAGGGGGGTGAGTAAGAACCAAACCCCTCTACCCGCTCTTCCTGACCGGTTTCTTTGCGATCCTTGGCTCAACGATGAGCGAGTCTCCAGAGCTCCCACTCTACGCTGAGAGCCTCGGGCCGGGTGGGAGTGGTATAGGCCTTGTGGCGGTGGCATTACCGTGACCGGAATCCTTGTGAACTCCTCCTCCGGCATTCTCACCTACTTCTACGGGAGGAGAAAGCCGATAGTAACCGGAATGGTCATAGTGGGCCTGGTGACCTTCGCTTTCGCATTCTCCAGTTAGCTCTGGACAGTGATAACAGGGGGCAGTAGTTTTCTCAAGGGACAGGTTCGTATAAGCTTCCTGAGGCTCAAACTAGGCTTCCTCTCGTTGGGAATCTTCGGACTGGCCACACTGGGGATATTCCTCGTAAGAACAGGAGAAGTAAATGCCCAAAAGGTAAATTGAATGAAAAAAGCAAAAAAGAATCAGGCGCACCTCTCTTTGTAGTCGCTACCTATCTCTTCCTCCTTCTTTTCGACCGGCTCCTTGACGATTATCCTTGCATCGACGACGACCGCTCCTTCGCCCTCGTTGTAGACGAAGACCGGGTTGAGGTCCATCTCCTTGATGTAGTCCCTGAGGTCGTCGACTAGCTCGCTGACCTTGAGGAGGAGGTTGACGATGGCGTCTATGTCTGCCGGCTCCTCACCGCGGGCACCGGCGAGGATCGGGTAGCTCTTTATCTCCCTGATCATCTTCCTAGCGTCGCGCTCTGTTATCGGGATTATGCGGAAGGTGACGTCCTTGAGGACCTCGACGAAGATTCCGCCGAGACCGAACATGAGTGCGTGGCCGAACTGCGGGTCTTCTGTGACACCTATGATTATCTCCCTGCCAACCTTGAGCATTGGCGCTATCAGAACGCCGAGTATCTCTGCGTCAGGCCGGTACCTCCTCGCGTTCTCGTGGATGACCTCCCACTTTTCCTTGAGCTCCTCTGGGGTCTTTATGTTGAGGAGAACGACCTTCGCGTCACTCTTGTGGAGAATCTGCGGCGACATGAGTTTCATGGCAACCGGGTAGCCTATCTCCTCCGCATAGTGGAGTGCCTCATCAAGGGTCTTCGCCAACTTCTCTTCAGGAACAGGAAGGCCGTATGCCTTCAGGATCTGCTTCGCCTCGTACTCTACCAGAGCCGTTCTTCCGGACTTTAAAACGCTCTCAATAACCTCGAGGGCTTTTTCTTTAGCACTCATAACTCATTCCCCCTCAACCCTATGAAGGTATTCAGCATACTTAACGAGGCCTGCCATGGCGCGAACACCCCTTTCAGGGGTTGGATAAACGGGAACTCCCTTCTCCTCAAGCATCCTCGCATAGTAGTCGGTCTTCTTACCTCCCATTGCGACGGCAACGATCGGCTTGTCGCTCTTCGTTTGGTACTCAGCGAGGATGTCAATTATCTTCTCCTCTTCGAGGAGCGGGACCTGAAAGAGGACTATTATTACTATCGCATCCACGTTCGGGTCGTTCACGAAGCCTTCTATTGCTATTCTGTACCTTTCGGCATCAGTGTCACCGACTACATCCGTCGGATTCTTTGGAACCGCGTGCGGTGGGAAGTTCTCCCTCAGGAACTTTACAGTCTCCTCGCTGAGGTCTGCCATCTTGAGGCCAAACCTGGCAACGGCGTCGCTGGCCATAACTCCGGCTCCACCGCCGTCGGTGATTATACCTATCCTGTTACCCTTTGGAAGCTTGTCTTTAAGAGCCGCAAAGGCCTTAGCGAGGTCGAACATGTGCTCGAAGTCCTCGGCGCGGATTATGCCGGTCTGCTTGAAGACTGCATCATATATCGTGTCCGCTCCGGCGAGCGAGCCGGTGTGGGACGATGCCGCCTTCGCGCCATATTCGGTCCTGCCGCTCTTCAAAGCGATGACTGGCTTGACCTTGGTTATTCTTTTGGCGGCCTCAATGAACTTCCTCCCATCCTTAACGCCTTCAATGTAGAAGGTAACGACATTTATCTCGTCGTCGTGGATGAAGTAGTCCATAAGGTCGGCGTCGTCCACGTCTATCTTGTTGCCGTAGCTGACCATCTTCCCAATGCCTATCTCCTCGCCGGCCGCCCAGTCGAGCATGGCAGCGGCAAAAGCACCACTCTGACTGACGAAGGCTATCGGACCGCTCTTGGGCCTGTCCATCTTGTTCCCGGGCAGGAAGACGGTGTCAACACCGGTATCAGGAACGTAAACGCCGACGCAGTTGGGCCCGATGACCCTTATGCCGTTGGCCCTGGCTATCTCGTAGATTTCCCTCTCCATCTTCTTGCCTTCCTCACCGAGCTCACCGAATCCGCCGGTGATGATTATGACGGCTTTGATGCCCCTCTTCGCGATGTCCCTCATCGTGGCCGGGACGAAGGGCGCGGGTATCGATATGACCGCCAGATCAGTATCACCGGGGAGCTCCTCAACGCTCTTGTAGACCTTGTAGCCCTCTATCTCGTCGAGCTTGGGGTTAACAGGGTATATCTCCCCTTTGTAAATTCCGCGCTCCTTGTTTATCCTGAAGTTCTCAAAAATGACGTTTCCTACCTTACCCTTCTTATTGGTTGCACCGATGATAGCGACCGCCTTCGGGTCGAAGAAGGGCCTCATTTCCTCCACTATCTTTTCCGCCATTGGTCTCCCTCCATCAGAAACTGCTTTTCGGTAAAACTTCAATCTGAATGTATAAAAGAGTTGCGTTTTGTAAAAACTGAGCTCCGATGAACTGAAACGTCCATCAATGCAGGTTTCTCAAAAATTCGAGGCTTCTACGGGCAGATTTCAGGTCGCTCACCTCAAGGGCCCACGTCACGTCAGGCAGTTTTGGCACGACCCTTTTCCACGGCACAGTTCCGTCTCCAAGGGAAAGGTGCTCGTCTCTCTTCCCGGAGTTATCGTGGAGGTGGACATGAACGATTCTACCACCGAAGAGCTCTATAAAGCGGTCAAAGTTTCTGGTGGTCGTGTTAAGATGCCCGACATCGAAGGTGACATCTATCTCCATCCCTCCGATTATCTCCATCAACCTGTCGCAGTTTTGGGCATCTAGAATCGGGAAGCAGGGCATGTTCTCCACGCCGATTTTAATCCCATACTCCTCGCTCCAGCGGGTTATCTCCATTAAGGAGCGGCGGTGGATTTCCAGGTAGTTTTCCCTGTTTTTCACGCTGATTGGGGAGCAGTGGCCGGGGTGTACCGTGACGATGAGGGCTCCCAGTTCCGAGGCCAGTTCCACTGTTTCACTAATTACCTCCAGTGAAGCCTCCCTTATGCGCTCGTTGAAGGAGGCAATGTTCAAATCGCTGAAGGGAGCGTGGACCGTGGCTTTCAGGCCGTAAGAATCAAGAACTTCCCTGAAAAAGCTCGCGTTCTCTCGCTTCAGGTAGTGCGGCCACTCGCTCAGTATCTCAATGAACTCGAAGCCAAGCTCTTTTGCACTCCCAACCCACGCTTCAAACCCCTCAAGGCTCTTCCCACCATAGGCTGTCATCGAGAGGCCTATCATGTTCCCACCAGCATCTTGGCGAGGAATACAATGAAGAGTGTCCCCATGACGTCAGATATCGTGGTAACCGTAGGTATGGCCACATTATCAGGGTCGATGTCAAAGCGGTGGGCGATGTAGGCTATGATTACGCCTATGAAGATGCCAATGAGGACTAAAAAGGGATAGCCAATTACAAAAGGCCAGATAAGCCCTCCGGGATAACCTATGAGACGAGTAACGTAAACGGCGATGTAATTGGTGAGGAAGCCTATTATCGGAGCAAGGAAGAGAAGGCTGCCAACGTCGAAGTAGAAGTCACGGTTCTTCAGAGCCCCCTTTCCGGAGAGGTTGAGCCTCGTTGAGGTGGTCGCGGCGGCTATTGAGGCGAAGTTGCCAAGACTGTCGAGGAGGGAGGGATAGATGACGCTGAGGATTATCACTTTGGAGATAATGCCGCTGAAGGACTCGAAGGTTGAACCGGAGAATATCTCGATGATTCCAAGGATTGTGAGAACCGTCGCGACCTCCTTAAATGCCCTCCTGTGCTCACGGGTGTAGCTGGATTTCATTATCATTATCACGAAGAGAACCAGCATGATGGCGGTGAATATGTAGAACTGCGACGGGTAATCCTCATAGAAGAAAATCAGGTAGATCAAGCTCGGAATCGTGATTACATCTGCAACTGAGGTTATCAGAGGTGCAGCAATCATATCCGGGTCGGCGCCCCAGCGGTAGGGAAAGATGGTTATGAACGCGGTTGCGTAGCCGAGGATAAATCCAATGGTAAGGGCGGAGGCAATAACTATGAGGAGAACCACGAAAGATGAACCGGTGAAACCGAGTTTTATGGCCCCCGCGATCCAGAGGACTACAAGCGGTATCTTGGAACTGCCTATGGCCATTGAAACGTTGGCGATAACCTCCCTGTCCAGAACCCCCCTGACTCTACCGAGGTGGAGAGCGGTCGTCATCCTGGAGGCCATGGCCCCAAAAACGTTGCCCCTTAGATCGCTCAAACCGGGGAGGATCACCAAAAGGAGCGGATAACTCGTGGTTATCATCTCAAAGTTCTTACCAAGAACGCCGCCGCTGACGAAATCAAGAGCCAGGCAAAGCAGCAATGCCGGAAATGTTACCAGAAACGTTTGCTTCAGCCTCTCGCGCCAGCCCCTCGTTCCAACGGTTACTTCCACTGGAAGCATCGTCATCACCCCTCATTCCGCGCACCCCCAGGCCCTTTCGGGGGCGCTTTTTATAAACGTTGCGAGACGAAAAGTAAATAAGTAGTTCTCTCGACTTTCCCACGGGGGAGGGACTCCGATGGAGGAATGGGACGAGGTTGAGGTTCCCGATAACGTCAAGGAGATTTTTGTTGAGATGAAGAACACCGCGGAGCTGATGGTCGATTTAGCCTATTCGGCGGTGCTCTTCAGAGAGAAGGAGATGGCGGAGGAGGTTCTTGAGCTGGAGGAGTACCTTGACCTCCTAAACTACAACCTGACAGTCAGGGCGGTTCTCTCCGCCAGGAACCTCCGCGACGCGGAAAGGATAACGTCAATCCTTCAGATGGGGCACTCCATAGATGAGATATCGAACGCGGCGGCGGATTTGGCCAAGATGGTTATAGAGGAGAAGCTCCACCCGCTCATAAACGAGGTCATCCTGGAAAGCGAGGAGACGATAGGCAAAGCCATTGTATCTCCCGAGTCTGTTCTCGTAGGAAAAACCCTTGAGGAGCTTGATTTGCCGACCAACACAGGGGTGTGGGTTATAGCCATAAGGCGTGGTAAGAGGTGGCTCTTTGACCCGGACGAGGACACGGGGATAATGCCGGGGGACATACTCATAGGAAGGGGCACGAGGACGGCCCTCGACTACCTCAAGGAGCTCGCAAGGGGAGTCCTGAAGGTGATGCCGAATGGATGAGTTCGAGAGAATCAGGGGCTGTCTGGTTGAGATGAAGGACCTCTCTGCCCTCATGATTGACCTGGCGTTTTCCTCAGTCATGTACAACAGCAAGGAGATAGCAGAAGAGGTCTACCTCCTTGAGGAAAGGATGGACGACCTGACACTTGAGGTTAAAAAGCTCACCCTTCGCGCTGCAAAGAAGGAGGAAGACCCGGAGAGCCTTCTCAGTATAATGGACCTCGCGGACATCAACGAGCGCATCAGCGATGCAGCCTACGGAGTCTCAGACATAATCCTCCACGACATCGAGCCGCACCCCATAATCCAGGAGATAATGGAGGACACGGATGAGGAGCTCGGAAGAGTAACCGTCAGGCCGGGTTCGGTTCTGCACGGCAAGACCCTCAAACAGCTTAAACTCCCGAGCAAGATAGGGACGAGGATTTTGGCCATAAAGCGTGGAACCCGCTACATCTACAACCCTGGCAAGGATGATGTAGTGCAGGAAGGTGACGTTCTCATAGCCGTCGGCTCTGACCTTGATAAGCTCAGAAAACTTGCTGGAGAAGAAGTAGAGGAAGAGGACTGAAGCATTTATCCAAGGCAAATTGAAATACTGGAGGGACTTTAAAGCCCCATCCTCTTCTTAATTGTCTCAAGCGCCCTTTCTGCATCCCCCTTGAACTCTGGAAGGCCGAGCTCCTCCATCGTCTCAGGTAGCGGGACACCAAGCTCCTCATGCCAGCCCCTCAGTCTGTAGAACTCCCTTCTCGCTTCGAGGAAGTCGTTGTAGTTTATGAAGGCGGCGTTGCCTTTCGCCGGCCCGTCCGGCTCGGGCTCCCACCAGCGCGGTGGAATCGTGTCGTCAAGCGGCGGTGTCACCCAGTCGAGGGCGTTGTGTATCCTCGCTATGCTCTCAACGGCCCAGGCTCTCCTCCTTAGCTCTTCAACGGTCCACTCCTCGCCTGTGGCGAGCGAGTAGAGTTTAGCCAGGTCTTCCATCTTATAGGGTACAAATTTACATGTTCCAAGCATGTCGGTGATATAGCTCTCGTCCCTTCCTTCAATAAGCGAAGGCACGAGCTCCTTCGCAGGCCCCTGGTTCGGGAGCTGGTGTGGCCTCGGCCAGCCGCGGAGGTGGGAGGCGCCTACATCAGCGGTGGCGTAGCTCAGTCCGTATGTTCTCCTTCCACGCGGGTCCCAGGCCGGGCTCTCCATGCCCTTGACGTGAACGGCGAACTCGCAACCTCTGCCCAGGCGCTCGCAGGCGCGCTTGACCCCGTCGGCAAGGATTGCCCCTATGCCCTTCCGCTCGGCCATCAGCTTTATGAGCCTCTCTTCAGCCTCGGCATCGCCGAAGCCCTTCACAGGGAAGCCAATCTCGTCCTCGCCGATTAAACCGCGCTCCGCCATCTCGAAGAGCCAGCCGATCGTCGCTCCGGTGGCTATGCTGTCCATTCCGTAGTCGTTGACGAGGTGAATGAAGTATGCCACTGCCGGGAAGTCGAAGACGCCTGTTGCGGCTCCGAGCATGGCTATACTCTCGTATTCGGGCTTGACGCGGAATTTTCTGCCCTTGTATTCCACTTCAACGTAGCGGGCGCACTTTATCGGGCAGCTCTTTCCGTGAACGAACCACTCCGGCTCGACCTCGTACTTCTTGACCTCATCTCCGCCGAGTTTGCTTGCCAGTTCATCCGGGATGTAGGGCCTTGAGAAGTTGTATGCAGGGCTCATTCCTATCGAGGCAGAACTTCTGAGGGCGTCGCTCGTCCCATAAGTCCTAGTGTGCTCGTACTTGGGGTTGGTGGCGAACTCGTTGTAGTACTCCTGCCAGAGCCTCTGGAACTCCTCGGGGTTTGCCACCTTGGGCTTCTCGCTGGGCTCAACTACTACCGCTTTGACCTTCTTGCTCCCGAGTACTGCACCAAGGCCCCCCCTTCCGCTGGCCCTCTCGGTATCATAAATAATGTCCGCTATCCTGATGAGCCTCTCGCCGGCGGGGCCGACCATTGCCATGCTCGCCGTGGGATATTCCTTCCAGAGTTCTTTGGCTACCTCGTAGTTGCCCTTGCCCCAGAGATGGCTCGCATCCTTAATCTCGACCTTTCCGTCGTGGATGTAGAGGTAAACAGGTTCTTCGCTCTTCCCTTCAATTATGAGCGCGTCGAAGTTCCCTTTGAGCTTCGGCCCGAAGGCGTCACCGCCACTTGAGTCGCTGATGAGCCGCGTTTCAGGGCTCTTGCTGACGGCTATGACCTTACTCGAACCCGGAACGAGGCCAGTTAACCCCCCTGCCGCGAAGGCGAGCTTATTGGCTGGACTGAGAGGCTCAGTCCCCGGCGGAACCTCCTTATAGATGATGTAATAGCCGAGGCCCTTTCCGCCGATGAACCTACTTATCACCTCGTCAGGAAGCTTCTCGTAGGCAACCTTTCCCGTTGTCAGGTTCACGCGCGCTATCTTGTTCTGGTAGCCGTACATCAGACACACCTCCTCGCCTCTTCTCTATCCTCCTTTAAGAGCCTCCACCCCATGGAACCGAAGTTCTCATCCAGATGGGTCTTGCTTCCCGCCTTAGGGATCGTTATCACGTTCTCCTCCAAGATGAGGTAGTTGAGCGCAACCTGGGCGGCGCTCTTTCCGTACTTCTTCCCGATCTCCGCGAGGCATTCGTTTCTCGCGAGGGTTCCCTTCTCAAGCGGGGTGTACGCTATCAGCGCAATCCCCTCGCGCTTCATGTAGTCGAGCAGGCCGGTAGTTTCGGGCCAGCGGTCCCTGAGGGAGTATTTGACCTCATTGGCAACTATCTCGTACTTTCTCATCTCCTCCTGGCTTCTCTTGAGGAGCTCAAGGTCGAAGTTGCTGACGCCGATGTACCTAATGAGCCCCTCATCAACCAGCTCTTCCAGCGCATGGAGCGTCTCCTTGATCTTTTCCCAGCTATCGCCGGGCCAGTGGAGAAGGTAGAGGTCTATGTGAGTTCCCAGCCTCTTTGCACTCACCCTCGCGGCCTTCTTTGCCTCCTCGTAGCCGAAGTGTGTCGGCCACACTTTGCTGATAATGAATATATCCTCTCGCTCAAACTCCTTTATCGCCTCTCCAACGAGCTCCTCCGAGTGGCCGGAGCCGTAGAACTCAGCAGTGTCTATGAGGTTGATACCGAGCTCAAGGCCATATCTCAGAGCCTCGACACTCTCCCTGTCCTTTGAATAGTCGGCGGTTTCATAGCCTCCTATTCCCCAGGTGCCCATGCCGATGGCCGTAATCCTGTCATCGCCTATCCTCTTAAGGTCGTCAAAAACTCTAACCCTCTTCATCTTTCACACCAAAACGATTTGGAACTCGACCTTAATTAAGGTTTCCCTCTGAACGATAAAACGGGGGAAGAAATGGAGGATCGAAAAAGATTTCAGGGTTGAGATACAAATTTAAGCCGGTGATGGCAGATGGTTCGGGAAGTCCTCCCCGGGATATACCGGATTTTTGATACATTCGTGAACGCCTACCTCATCGACCGTGGAGAGTATCTCGTAGCCGTCGATACGGGGATAGACACTACCTGCGAGAAAATTCTTGAGGTCGCTAGAGAGCTCGGAAAGCCGTTGAAGGCCATCGTTTTGACACACGGCCACCTCGACCACACGGGATCACTGAGATGCCTGAAAGAGAAGGCCGGCGCGATAATAGCGGCCCATGAAGACGAAGAAGGTTTTATCTTCGAAAAGACAGGGTTGAGGCCGGATATCAAGCTGAAGGACGGGGATACCTTTGAGGGCCTCAAGGTATTCCACAAGCCCGGACACACAACTGGGAGCATCTGCCTGCTCGATGAAGCAACAAAGAGCCTCTTCGTTGGCGACCTCGTTATTGAGCGTGGAGGACAGCTTGAAGAGGTTCCGCATCAGTACTCGCTCGACCCTGAGATGAACAGGAGAAGGATAACCGAACTTTTGGAGATAGATTTCGAGAATCTCCTTCCGGCGCACGGGGAACCTTTGATCGGGAACGGGAAGGATAAGCTGAGAGGGCTCGTTGAGAGAATGGGAATTTAGTGCATGATACAGAAGCCTAAGGGGAGAATAGAAAGGAGAATAGACCTCAAGCCCCAAATTTCTCGCTCCTGTTCATAAGATCCATCATTATGGGCACTATGTCGTGGCCCTTTATCCTGCCTATTCCGCCGCGCATGCACTCCCTCTCACCGAAGCTCTCGGTCTGGTCGGGTCTTACTCCACCGCCCGTTATGAGGAGCGGAACCGGGTCGCCGCTGTGATTCATGACCTCACAGGGAGTGCTGTGGTCGCCGGTTATCGCTATGACGACATCCTCAAGGTCGATGTGCTCAAGGATGTAGCCTATCATCCTGTCGGCCTTCTCTATCATCTCGGCCTTGAGCTTCGGGTTGCTGTCGTGGCCGGCTGCATCCGTCGGCTTGAAGTGGAGGAACACGAAGTCGTAGTCCTTGAGCAGTTCGACGGTCTTCTTTGCCTTGGCCATAGCGTCGGTGTTGTACTCGCCGGTTGCCCCCTTTGGGGTGTAAACGTCAAAGCCTATCGCCTTGGCAACACCCTTGACGAGCGAGACCGCTATAACTGCCCCGGCCTTGACCTTCCACTGCTCGGTGAACTTCATCGGTATGTCTGGATATGTTCCGGCACCGCGGATGAGGAGGTAGTTGGCAACGGGCTTTCCTTCCTTCCTGCGCTTCTCGTTGATCGGGTGCCTCTCAAGGACTTCATGGGCCTTCTGGACGAACTCCTCAAGGATTTCTGCTACTTTCTTGCTCTCCTCGTCCTCCCAGGTGAACCTGTGGGGCGGCTTTCCAGCTTCATGTG
Source organism: Thermococcus sp. Bubb.Bath (assembly GCF_012027595.1). Classification (NCBI taxonomy): domain Archaea; kingdom Methanobacteriati; phylum Methanobacteriota; class Thermococci; order Thermococcales; family Thermococcaceae; genus Thermococcus; species Thermococcus sp. Bubb.Bath. Next base: position 42,066 of record NZ_SNUR01000005.1, read on the forward strand.
GATCGTTCTCCCCGACGCGGTAGCCCTTTGCCATGCCCTTGAGGACGAGGACGGCCCTGTGGCCGGTCGCACCAGCGAAGATGAACTCCACAGGGAACTTGACGTTCTCCTGGATAGCTTTGGCAAGCTCATGAGCTTCTTCCGTGCTTATCCTGCCCGCGCGCCTGTCGGTTATGATTCCGTTCTCGATGGTGGCGAAGTTGACGCGGAACGCTAAATCCTCCTCGCTCAGATCGAGGCCGATGCCCATGGCCTCAAGGTAGCCCCTGCCGCGGTAGACCTTGTAAGGGTCGTAGCCGAAGATGCTGAGGTGGGCAGTATCGCTCCCTGCCGGCTGGCCGGGCTTTATCGGGTCCTGCTGGCCGAGGATTCCCATCCTGGCGAGCCTGTCCATGTTCGGAATGTTCGCATACTCCAGCGGGGTCTTTCCGCCGAACTCTTTGATCGGCCTGTCGCCGAGACCGTCGAGGATTATCAGAAGCCCCTTCCTCTGCTTCATGTCTATCACCAGTAGTGACTAATGCAGTGGGTTTAAAGCTTTGCCGGACAGAAAGTTTATGAAACCCCCCTCAAACTTCTCCCGGTGAGAAAAAGTGGGGGTGCTGGTGTGGAGCCTTTCAATAGTCTTTGGGATAATCCTTCTGGTCATCTTCGGTGACAGACTGTCGGATAAAATCGTAGAAGTGGCGGGAAAGGCCGGTGTTTCCCCTCTGATAATAAGTCTCGTCGTTATAAGCCTCGCAACGACCCTACCAGAGATAACGACGAGCACTATGGCCAGCCTGACGGGAGCTGAAGGAATAGCTTTAGGAAACGCCCTTGGGAGCATCTTCGCCAACATTGCACTGGTCCTCGGTCTTGCCTCAGTTATAAAACCCCTAAAAGCAGGAAGCGCTGCCTACGAGAACTCCCTCGTCATGTTAGGTTCCCTCGGCTTCCTGATGCTTTTGTCGGTTGACGGCTCACTCTCCCGCTTGGATGGTGCCCTTCTTCTCACCGCCTACGCCCTCTACCTGAGATGGCTTTATAAAAAACACTTTGTGGTGGGAGTGAAGGGGGAGGAGAAGCACCACGTCAGAGCAATGCCGCAGGATTACGCCCTTCTCTTGATCTACGGGGGCTTGATGGTCATTGGGGCGAGACTCGTCGTTTACGGTGGCAGGAACATTGCCGAGGCCCTTGGTGTGGCGGAGTATGTTATAGGTGCCACCATAGTCGCCGTCGGCACCTCCCTTCCTGAGATGACCAATGCTATCTATGGAGCCCTGAGGGAGCGCGGAAGCATAAGCGTCGGTAACATCATAGGGGCCAACATCATGAACGCCCTTGTGGTTCTGGGGCTGGCGTCGCTGATACGTCCGATCCCCACGGGAGCCTCAACTCTTACGATAATCCTCGTTCTCATGGCGATGCTGCCGATGATTTGGGAACTCAAAAGGTCAGGGGGCCTTGATAGGAAAATAGGGGTTTACTTTTTGGTCCTATACGCGGTTTATCTGGTTTTGCTGTTTTCGGGAACCGAACTTTGAGCTTCTTATTTTACCCAAAGTTCTCAAAAGATTTTGTCGGGAAAGAAGTGAAAAGGGATCAGAATTCAAGCTTCTCTATAAACCTCTTTGCGTAGCGGACGTCCTTTTCGAGCTCCACCTTCTGTAGCAGCTGCCTCTCTATCGCCCTGAGGGCGTCGTGGACTGCCTGAATTGCTCCCCATGTCTCACCCGTTGCCACGAACACTCCCCTATCCGTGACGATTCTCATCCTGGCCTGGTAGAGGTGCACTCCCCTGAACTTCTCCTTAAAGCGCCTGATGTAGAGGTAGATTACCCCCTCCTGACCAAGAAGGTCCTCGTAGCCGTCTATGAAGCGCCTAACGTCGCTTATTATCCTCTCCCTGCTGAAGTCGCTTAGTACGTGGGCATCACCGGCCAGCTGGAGGTAGAAGCGGGCCTCTTTCTCTGTCATCTTTGATATCGGGAGCAGAAGGTCTTTGACGGTCAGTATGCCAACAACCTTACCGTTCTCATTGACGACAACGAGGCCGTCTATGTTGTTCTCCTTAAGGATGCTGACTGCCTCTCTAACCGTTGTGTCCGGGGAAACGGTTATGACACCGCGTATCATGATATCTCTAAGGGGCATGCTAAAGGGCGGTATCTTCTCACCAGCCACCTCACCATACTGAGCCTTGAAGCGGGGCTTAAGGAAGCGGATTATGAGGTCGTGAAGCGTGACGAGTCCTTCAAGTTTGCCCCCCTCGCTCACTATGGGTATCCTAGAGATAGCGTTGTCGCGCATCGTGGCCAGTGCGTTGGCAACCGTGTCGTCAGGGCTCAGGGTTATAACGTCCCTCGTCATGTACCCGCTTACCTTCTCCTTACCAAAGGCCCCCCGGGCAACCCTTTCGAGGAGGACGATATCACTTACAACACCCATGATTTCCGCCTTGGATTCACCAACCGGGAGAGAGCGGAGGTCAACCTCAAGCATCAGTTTGGCCGCCCTGCTGAGGTCCTCATCGGGCTTCAAAACCGGGGCGGGCTTGTAGACATCCCTAACCTTGGCCTTAGTCGGGTCCCACTTGAGGTGGGAGCGGACTATCAGGTCCTGCGTCAGGACACCTTTGTACAGGTTCCCATCAAAAACCAGAATCAGGTCCGGGTCTTCCTTCTCCAGTATTCCTATCGCCTCAGAAAGCGGGGCGTCGACGTCTATCTTCTGGAACCTGTCGGTCATAACTTCCTGCACGAGAATTCCGACCATGCTGTCACCTCCCTGCACTATTTAGTAGGGTGCCCAACAATTTAAACCTTTGCAACCGTGATGGTTTTAGTAAATACAGGTTAATAAATTTTTCGCCTTCCTGCAGGGAAGGCAATAAGATTTATAAACACCGGGCTGTAGTGAACCCCTGAAGTGCCGGGGTAGCCTAGCCTGGGAAGGCGCTGGACTCGAGATCCAGTGGGCCCTGCCCACCAGGGTTCAAATCCCTGCCCCGGCGCCAACGCCGAGCCCATGAGGGTTTTCACTCCCCTTTCTCTTACAGATTCTCCTGCCAACCATAGCAAGTTGAATAGTCAATATACATGCAGCGTAGCAATGGACTATTCAGAAAACATTACACGGAGAACAAGACAACAAAAAGAGAAACAAAAAATCAGGTTGTCACGAGTGCCCCGTCCTTCTCGACTATCATCGTGTGCTCAAACTGTGCCACCATTCCTCCGCGCACTTCTCTCAAGATGGGATATGCGTATATCGCTCCAGCCCGCTCAAGCTGTGAAAGGGCGAGTTTAAGCTGTCCCTCCGTCAAGAACCCCTGGAGCCAGCGGTAGGCGAAGGGGAGGGTCTTGTACTCGTTCTTAATCCTTATGAGAAGCCTCCTCGCGTGAACGTTCCTGACTGGCCTGTCGCGGACGTACATGAATATCAGCGCCGGCGGAACTTCCGTCACCTGACCTGCCCCAGTGGTTCCAAAGGGCTCTATGGCGAAGACATCCCCCTCCTTCAGCTCGTAGGTGTCCGCCTGGCGGTAGACGTTAGGGATACTTATCCCCGCGTGGAGCTTGTAGCGCTCTATCTTATGGCCGCTGAGGTTCACTATCGGATTAAAGCCCTTTCCACGGATGGTATCCTCTATCGCCTTCCCTATGTCCCTGATCCTTGCACCGGCCCTAACCGTTGCTATGGCGTTGTCAAGGGCCTCTTTAACCGCCTCCATGAGGTCGTCGGGCTCCATGCCAACGCGGAAGGTGAGGGCGGTATCGGCTATATACCCATCAACGTGAACACCGAGGTCGAGCTTGAGGTAGTCCCCTTCCTTCAGGACGGTCTCATCGCCTTTGTAGGGGGTGTAGTGGGCGGCCTGCTCGTTTATCGAGAGATTACACGGAAATGCTGGTTTCCCACCGAGTTCAACGATCCTCTTCTCTACAAACTCCGCTATGTCATAGAGCTTTGCCCCGGGCTTTATCATCGGGGCTACTTCCTTCTTGACCTGCCTGGCGATTTCACCGGCTTTTATGAGTGCCTCTACTTCGTCCATTCTCAACACCACTTCTTTTAGGATGCCCTAACCCTTAAACCTTTTGCCGCTCGAAAACCTTTTATCCCCTCCCTCCATCCGTAGGGTGATGGAACCATGTTCGAGTTCAGTAAGTACGTGAACTTGGCGGAAGACCTCTTCGTAGTCAGGAATCTAATCGGGGCCATCCTTGAGGGCGTTGGAGTAGCGTACCTGATTCCAGTTCTGCTCGTGTGGTTCCATCCTGATGAGGTCCGCTACGTTTACTACTTCGCGGTGCCCGGCTTCCTCAGCATCCTCCTCGGGGCCTGGATGTCACGTCATCAGGGGAAGATCGAGGACGTTAACCTCCGACAGGCCATGATATCCGCGGCGTTCATCTGGCTGTTCGCTTCCTTCGTGAGCGTCGTCCCGTTCATGAGGATAGCGGGGATGAGCTTCATCGACTCATACTTTGAGAGCATGAGCGCCTGGACTGGAACAGGGCTCACGATGATGAGCCACCTGGAGAGCTATCCAAGGATACTGCTCTTCTGGCGCGCGTGGATGCAGTGGCTGGGAGGAATAGGCATCGTTTTGGTGGCCCTCACTGTCCTCATAAGGCCAGGTGTCGCTGCCGCCAGGCTGTACAAGGCCGAGGCTAGGAGCGAGAGGATCCTTCCAAACCTCGCAAACACCGCGAGGGTTATATTTGAGATATACCTAATCCTAACTCTCCTCGGTACGTATCTGTATTACATAAACGGCATGAGCCTCTTCGATGCACTCACGCATGCGATGACCGGCCTTGGAACTGGCGGTATGAGCACCCACGATGAGAGTATAGGGTACTTCCATAGCATGAGCATAGATGCCATAACGATATTCCTGATGATAATGGGTGCCGTCAACTTTACCGTCCATTACAGGATGTTCAAGGAAAAGAGCCTCAGACCGTTCTTCGAAGACGTTCAGGTCAGGTACATGTTCCTGTTTGTAGTCCCCGCAATAGCAATAATAGCCTACGACCTCGTCCAGCACGGGGACACGCTTGGAGATGCAATAATACAGGCGGTCTTTCACGCCGTCTCAGCTATAAGCTGTACCGGATTTGACATATCAAACCTCGCGAACTATCCGGAGCTCTCAAAGTTCGTCCTCGGCCTTCTGATGGTCATAGGAGGTGGCGCGGGGAGCACTGCCGGCGGTATAAAGCTCATCCGCTTTACGTTGATGTACGAGAGCCTTAAGTGGACGGTTCAGCAGTCCCTCCTCCCAAAGGGAGCGGTAATAAAGAGGAAAGTCGGGAACTATGTCTTCACCTCCGAGGACGTCCAAGAGGTAACAGGGTTTACAATAACATACCTCGCTTTCCTTCTGGTCGGCACACTGTACATCATGCTCCGCTTGAACGTTCCCCTCGTTGATGCATTCTTTGAAACGGCCTCCGCCCAGGGTAACGTTGGGCTCAGCGTTGGAATAACCTCCCCTACCCTGCCGGTAGACGTTAAAACCCTCCTGATAATCCTCATGTGGGTTGGGAGGTTGGAGATATTCTCAATCCTGGTTTTCATCGTCAGCGTGCTCGCCATGTTCCGAAAGCTCGGAAGGTGAGGGCCTTAGAATAAGCTCCGCCAGAGAAATCCCTTTCCCCGCAAGCTGGGCCTTCAGGTCTCCAAGTTTGATTAAAAGCTCTATCCTCGCGTTTTTGTTTTCTATCTCCTCCGCGAACTTAATGGCGTTCTCAACGAACGCAAGGGCCGCGTTCTTATCTCTGCCTGCCTCAACGAGGGCAAGGTTGTACAGCGCAATCGCCTTGTAAAAAGGATCCTGAATGTGTGACAGAGCCGCATCCGCCTTTTCAAGCTCCCCTGAAAGGTAAAGAACCTCCACAAGCTGACTGAGAAGAAAATCGATCCTTTTTCTGTCCCTGACCAGGGAAAACGCATGGGCGGCCTTTTCAATAAGCTCCCTCTTTATAAGCTCCCGAAGCATGCTCGACAGGACGTCATCACCGGCCACCTTACCAAGGTTAAGGGCAGATTTAAGGGCGAGGTCCCCGTTGAACTCGTCTCCAAGGAGGTAAAATGCCATGGCAACCTCCGAAAGCGCCAGAGCCCTGTAACGCCAGTTTTCTATCCCGTTTATGATAGGAAGAAGTCTGGTTAGATACTCCAGCGCTATGGAGCCGTTAAGCGGAAGGTCATCGGGGGGATTTACCAGGGTCCTGACAAAGATAACGGCTCCAACGTACAGGTTCTCCTCCTTCTTAATCCTCTCCAGCTCTCTCAGGGCGGCTTCAAAATCTCCAGAGGACAAGAACTCCTCGATAGACTCAAGTCTTTCCAGGTCTGACTTCGAATCCCCTCCCATTGATTCACTGAGCTTCCCGAAGAGCTCGTCGAGCTTTCCCATTCAGGCCCTCCCCAGTAGGAGTTCGAGGTAGGAGCGCCTTTCAAACCTCTCCACACCAAGAGATTCAAGGATTCCCCGGAGTTCTTCCACGGTTTTTGGAATTTCCTCCTCTTCTTCAGTCAACTTTTCTATCTCCACGAACTTGCCCAGCCCCTCGATTTCGTCCAGGGTTATAACGACACCTTTTTCCACGTAGTACTTCTCCCGGGTTTTACGAACCCTCATTACCTCGGAGAATCCAAGGGCCTCAAGGATCTCCCTGTGCTTATTCGGGTCTGTGATGGGGACCTCAATCTCCCGGCGAGTTTTTGACCTTTCATCGAGCTTTGGGCCCTTGTACGTAATAACGGCCTCAAAATGACCATCAAAACGCTTGATACGGATTCTCAGCGCCTCGTCAGTCTCAGAGAAGTCCCTGCACGGATGGGTGTAGTAGGTGTCCTCATGGTTCTCTTTCCTGAGAAAGCGGTATCTCTCCCTGACGCGCTGAAACACAGCCTCATTAGCATAACCCTTGAGTTCCACCTCTATCATGTTCCTCCCCTCTCAGAAATTCAAAAGTAGTTATGGGAAAGCCATATTAAACCTTTTCGAGGAAAAGCACGCTTAGAGAATGAGGATATTAAGGATTAAGGAAAGAGAAAACACAAGGCCGTGTTCACGGAGTAAGGTCCATCGGGCGAAGCTCCTCAAGGAAGTGTCTGGCGAGTTCTATGGTCTGCTCTACGTCCCTCAAGTCAGCAGTCTCCACCTGGCTGTGCATGTACCTTATCGGAACGCTCAGAACCGCTGTGGCAACGCCCTCCCTCGCCATCTGGATTATGTTGGCGTCAGTTCCGGTCGGCCTCGGTGATGCTTCGGCCTGGAGCGGGATGTCGTACTTCTTGGCTATCTCGTCGGCGAAGCGCCTGACCTTTGGGTGGATGTTCGGGCCAACCTCGTCCATAACCGGGCCGCCGCCGAGCTTCGGAACTATCTTGCCCTTGTCGCCGACCTGCTTGGCGAAGGTGACGTCCACCGCTATTCCAATCTCAGGGTTTATTGCATAGCTCGCGACGTGCGCTCCCCTTAGACCAACCTCCTCCTGGACGGAGCCAACGAAGTAGATGTCAGCCTCGTGGCTCTCCAGCCTCTTGGCAGCTTCTATCATTGTGTAGAGGCAAACCCTGTCATCGAGATATGGAGTGGCAATCCTGTTCTCGTTGAGCTGGGTGAATGCAGGAGCGTACTCGCCAACAGTTCCAACGCGGAAGCCCATCTCCTCAGCTTCCTCCCTGCTATCGGCGCCAACATCAATCACTATGGTGTCCCAGTCAGCTGCTTTCTTCCTGTCTTCAGGGGTTTGAATGTGCGGCGGAATGTGGCCGACGACGCCGTAGCGCTCCCCCTTGTCCGTGAAGAAGCGAATCCTCTGGGCAACGAGGTTCCTCGGATCAACGCCACCAATCGGAACCACGTGTAGGTAGCCCTCCTTGTCGATGTAGTTCACCATGAGGCCAATCTTGTCCATGTGGGCGGCTATCATGACCTTCGGCCCGTTTCCCTTCTTGTGGGCGATAACGTTGCCCAGCTTGTCGACCCTTATCTCATCGACTACGGGCTTCAGCTGCTCTATGACAACATCCCTTATTCCGAGAAACTCATAGCCAGAAACGCCTGGAGCTTCAACGATTTTCTTAAGCAGTTCCATATCAACCATGGCTTTCGCCTCCTTTAGATTTTCATCTTAATGGTCTTCGGTTGGATATTTAAGGTTTTAGGTGGTTTTGCACAGAAAAAAAGATAACACCTATAGAGAGTCCACCTAAGGTTAACACCCACAAGCCAGAGAAAAAGCTTAGGAACGTAAAATTGGTACTGAGAGGCCATTAGGCCTCCGGCTCTGCGAGGACCTTTATCTTCCTTATCTCGGCCCTCTTTATTGGGTAGATCTTCCTAGCTTCCTTAGCGATCTCGCCGGCTATCTGTCCGCTGACGGACTGGAGAACGAAGTCAGTGAAGTTGAGCTCCCCAGCCTTCTTGTAAATTATGTCCCTGATGATCTCCCTGATTGCCCTCTCCTGACTGGTCTGGATTCTCCTGTAGGCTATGACCATGCCCATAACGCGGAGCTTGTAGCCGTCCTTGGTGGTGACATTGTATATGCCGTCGATCCTGGTTGTCCTCCTCCTGACGAGCGAGCGGATGTAACTCCTCGCGAGGGTGTGTCCCTTGAACTTGGTGTAGGCGTTCTGTCCCTTAACGTCGTACACCTGGAATATCAGCTTAACGTGCCCCTTCGTGAAGTCCCCGGTAACGTCCTTGAGGGTGGTCTCGATGACCCTTCCCACGACCTTCTCCGGCTCATCAGCTGGGGTAAGCCCTATCTCCCTGCTCCCGAAGAAGTCAGGAGCGTAAACAGCAAACCACTCCTTCAACTTCCACTTATCCTTTGCCGCAGCGGCCCTTTTTCTCGGATTAGCCTTCGCCATCTTAACACCTCCGGTTCAGACCTTTTCGGTGATTTCTTCGGCGATCTTGACCGAAAACACCAGATCGTCAAGCGCTTTGATGAGTGTATCAACCTCACCCCGGTATTTAACCTTTGTCCTGACGCTTCCATCTTCGCATAGGGTTTCCACATTTAAACTTTTCTTAAGGCCCGGGGGGATGCTCACGTTGTCCACCTGGACTGACTCGGCAACGGCCCTCGCCTTCGTGGGATTCTCGTAGTGCCACATTATCTCCACCCTGGCCTCAATCTCCATCCTTCCTCACCTGCTTTCCTAGGGTCTCGTCGAACAGCTTAATGAACTCATCTAGACGGGACTTCGGGAAGCGTATTCCAGCGGCTATGGCGTGTCCACCCCCTTCTCCACCGAGCTTCTCGGCCACTTCCCTCAGAGCTTCCCCAAGGTGGTAACCCTTCGCAAGCGCCCTCTCCGTCGTCCTGGCTGAGCCTTTCACGAGGCTCTCGTCCTCATCGCTGTCCGCTATTACCACAACCGGCTTCTCAGGGTCGGCCAGTCCGCCGTTTATCGCTATGTTGGCCGCTATACCAACGAGTGTATCGCGGATGTTCTTGCCGGCGTAGAAGACGTAGGAGTGCTCTCCTTCCTCCGCCATGCTCCAGTTCTGCACGATGAACTTCCTGGCCTCTATCTGCTCCCTCTTGTAGTCATCGAGCATTTTCCTGGCCTTTCTGTAGGCCTCCTCGTCGCCGAGGCAGATGGCCACGCCTACAGTCCCTGCGTTCAGCCTTCCTGTCGCGTTCAGTAGCGTGGCGAACTCCCTGGCCTCGTGTCTGGGGTCTCCTTCGGGATAAAGAGGGCTGAGGACAACATCACCTATGAGGCGGTCTATTACCTCCTTAGGAGCGTTGTGCTTTATCATATGGAGAACCAGGGCATCATGAAGCCGTTTCTTTTCCTCCTCTCTGAGCTGCCAGTAGTGAATGTCCGGGTCAAAGCCCTTCGTGCGGAGCCATTCTATGGCCTTCCTCTCGTCCCCCGTTATCTCCGGTATCTCTGGGTTGGTGGCGTAGGCGAGCATCTGCCTTAGGGGCCGGCTTTCCCTGCCGAAGAGCCTGAGCTCCTTTCTGACCTCAAGGGTACCCAGTTCCTTCCCATCTTCAAGGATGTCGATGTTCATGCCATGGAACTGGCCATCTATCTCCTGCATATCTCCAACGGCCCCAACGGTCGCAATGTATGCAAGATCCCTGTTGTCGCGGTTCATTTCCTTGGCAATGAAGTACGCGACGCCGGAGCCGCTCAAATCGCGGACGCTGTTGGCACCGAACGGAACCGGGTTAACGATAACGTGTGAATCCGATGAAAAGGAGTCCCTCTCCGGAGGGTGGTGGTCGGCAACGACGACCGTCGCATCTTCCAAGTGTTCCTCGATGAGCGAGACAGAACCGCTGCCGAGATCGCTGAAAACGTAGATTTTCCTCTTCTCAGCCGCCAGCTCCTTTATTAGCTCTTCACTGACCTGTTTGACTATACTGAGCTGGAACCTGCCGCCTTCCCTCGTCACTGCCTTCGCCAGAATCGCCCCCGCGGTTATACCATCGGCATCACGGTGGGAGATGAGTCTGATAGTGTGGCCTAGCTCGATGTGCATCTTGATTAACTCGGCCCCTTCCCTGACGCGCTCAAGGAAAGCTCCCTTGTCCATGCTATCACCTTAAGAAGAAGGAAAAGGGTCAGCGGACAAGGAGCCTTGCCTGCTCCGGATCGTAGCGCCACTTGGCCGGGAGCTTGCCCGTCCTGCGGTAGTACTTGACGAGGCGCCTGATCTTGCTCTCGGTGAGCTGGAGGCCGCGCCTTGAGTGGATGTCCCTCGGGTGCTGCTCAAGGTGCTTCCTAAGGTTGACGGCCTTCCTGATGAGGGACATGAGGTCCTCCGGAATGTCAGGAGCGAGACCGTTCTCCTCGAGGATCTTGGTTATCTTCTTCCCGGTTATCAGCTTGACGCTCGGGATGCCGTACTGATCGCGGAGAATCGTCCCTACCATGGCCGCGCTGTATCCTTCCTTCCTGAGCTTGATAACGAGCCCTTCAACCTCCTCCGCCGTGTACTCAACCCAGGCCGGCGGGGCGGTCCTCGGTGGCTTCTTTGAACCGGATTTTCCCCTCTTTCTCGCGTGTATCCTTGCCATATCATACACCTCCGGGTGACGGCCAGCTAAAGCCAGCCGCCCCTTCGCATCGGCGTTGCGGAAGGAGTTTAAAAAGGTTTGCCCGCTTTCGGACGGAGGAGGAATTACTAAAAAACAAAGTTTTTAAATCCCAAATTCAAATAGTTATCATGCGAACCTTGAGGAACCTGTCTCAGAAAGAGCTGGAGGAAGTGCAAAAACTGACGCTGGAACTCAGAGAGAAAGGATTAAGCTACTCGCAGATTGTAAGAAAAATCTCAGAAGAGCTCGACGTGAAGGTTTCCAAAGCGACGGTTCTTCGCTGGTGCAAAGGGACACATAACACGTTCAACAAGATGAAAAGGGTAAACCTCGATTCGTCTCCTGCGCTCGCATACATAATCGGGGTTTATTTTGGAGACGCCACAGCGACTAAAGGGGCAGAATACAAATACAACGTCAAATTAAAGGTAGTGGACAAAGAATTCGCAGACGCGTTTGCTGAGGCATTAAAAGATATTGGACTAAAACCAAGGTCAGGATTCGAGAACGACAGGACAAGAAGCGGTCGCTGGTACGTTGAGACATCCAGCAAGAGTCTTTACCTGTACCTGAAGGGGTCAAAAGAGCGTCTTTTTGAAGTGGCAACGAAATATCCGAGGGAATTCCTGAGGGGATTCTTTGACAGCGAGGGGAGCGCTATCATCACAAGGAATCGTATTAGAGTAGAAGCTTGTAACTACAATAAGGAAGTCCTGGAATTCTGTCAGGAATTGCTAAACGGACTCGATATATATTCCAAGATATACAGAACAAAAAGAAAAGGACAACCTGTAGTCATAAGAGGGGAGCAATATCATTACACTTCCGACCTGTTCACACTTAAGATATATCGACTCGAAAGTGTTTACAGATACATGCGTGAAGTCGGATTCACTATATCCCGAAAACAGAACAAGTTGATCAACTTTTTTGGGTTATCACAACAGAAAACACAAAAATTGGAAGAAAACTACACAAAAAGTTCTATATAGCGGGGGGCCGATTTGAACGGCCGACCTCCGGGTTATGAGCCCGGCGGGCACTCCTAGCTGCCCCACCCCGCTGCTCGACCCGTTCTTAATGAACCGTACAGGGTTTATAAATCTTGCGGATACGGATTTATAACTCCGGGCCCCCTAATTTTCACGGTGATAGAATGTACCTCACGAAGGAAGAGGAGCTTATTCTGGCTGGAGAGTACGGCTATGCGCTCCAGAAGGCAATGGAGATACTGGTTGCACTCGGCGACATCTACGGTGCCGATCAGCTCATCCCAATCAAGAGCGCCCAGGTGGCTGGGGTTTCATACAAGAACATCGGTGAGGCAGGTGTTGAGTTCCTGAGGGACTTCGTTAATGCTGGAGCAAAGGTCTCCGTCTACACAACGCTGAACCCGGCCGGGATAGGCGACGATGAATTCATGGAGAAGCAGATGCAGGTTATTGAGCTTTACAGGGAGATGGGCATAGAAACCACATCCACCTGCACCCCCTACTACGGCGCAAACCTTCCCAAGTTCGGCGACCACATAGCCTGGAGCGAGAGCTCAGCGGTGATTTTCGCGAACTCCGTGATAGGTGCGAGAACCAACAGGGAGGGCGGGCCTTCGAGCCTCGCCGCTGCAATCGTTGGCAAGACCCCTAACTACGGCCTTCACCTCGACGAGAACAGAAAAGCAACGGTGATGGTGGACGTTCAGGCCAAAGTGGAAACTTTTGTGGACTACGCGGCCCTGGGATACCACCTCGGCAGAACCCTTGGCAACGACGTGCCATACATCAGAGGAATAAAACCCGCCATGACGGAGTTTTTAAAGGAAATGGGGGCGGCGATGGCCGCGAGCGGGAGCGTGGCTCTCTACCACGTCGAAGGTGAAACACCGGAGTATAGAGAAGCCATAACCGACAAATTGGAAACGATAACCGTCGAAGATTCCGACATAAAAGCGGTGAGGGAGCAGTTCAGCGAGGAATGGAGTGGGATAGACATGATACTCATCGGCTGCCCCCACGCCTCCCTGCCAGAGATCAAGGAGATAGCGGAACTCCTGAGGGTGCGCGGGAGGCCGCTCAAGATACCGCTCTTCATAACGGCGAGCAGGGCCGTGAAGGCTTTAGCAGATGCCCTTGGTTACACTGAAACCATAGAGCGCTACAACGGCAGGATCATACCCGATTCCTGCTTCGTGGTATCTCCGATAAAGGGCTGGTACAGCGGGATAGCGACCAACAGTGGTAAGAGTGCCTTTTACTTCCGCTCGTTCGGCTTCAACGTGCGGCTCGACGACGCGGAGAACCTGATAAAGGAGGCTCCGTGAGGTGAGAAAATGAAGCTCAAGGGGAAGAAGGTTGTGGGTGGAAAAGCTGAGGGAGAGCTCATAGTCTCTCAAAAGCCCCTCTCCTTCCTCGGTGGCGTCGACCCGGAGACGGGAATCGTTACCGATGCAGAGAGCGACATCAGAGGGGAGAGCATAGCAGAGAAGATACTGGCCTTCCCTCGCGGCAAAGGCTCGACGGTTGGCTCCTACGTCATCTACGCGCTCAAAAAGAACGGAAAGGCCCCGAAGGCGATAATCGTTGGTGAAGCCGAGACGATAGTGGCAACCGGTGCCATAATAGCGGGAATTCCAATGGTACAGGGGATAGACGTTTCAAAGCTGAGGAGTGGAATGAGGGTTATGGTTGACGCAGAAACCGGAGAGGTCGAAATCAAAGGGGAAGAGTAGACTTTTAAGGCCCCGTTCAAAAGACATACAGTGAGTTGAGATGAGACGGGGAGTATACGAGTGCCTCAGATGTGGCCACAGGGAGGTCATGGACTCGACGGAGCCGCTACTTGAGGGAGCCTGCCCGAAGTGCGGCGGAGACATGATACTCATCGGATACGTCGACGAAGAGGGACCAGGGGCAAAAAAGCAGCCGATGAAAGCTCCTTCAAACGTCCCCCAGGTTCTCCCTCAGGAGGTAGAATCGCTCCTCAAAAAGTTCTACTCCCTTCAGCCCCTGGGAGAGGAGGGGGGAACCTTCGTCTTCTCCGTGTTGGAGATCCATGAGAAAGACTTCGAGAAGGTTCTCCACGAACTTGAGGAAAAGGGCTACTGGGCGGCACTGAAGAGGGATGGAGAGAGGGTTTTGCTCTATATCTTCCCCGCGGCGGAAGTCAAGCCCGACAACCCCAAGATAGGGATAGCCCTCTTCCTTCTCACGGTGCTCTCAACCCTCTGGGCAGGCTACGTTCTGGCCCGCAGCTACATTGCATCGCTGGACGAGTTCGGCCTCCCGGGGTATAGGAACCCCTACGTCATAGCGCTCGCCTTTTCCCTGAGCATCCTTGGGATACTTGGAACCCACGAGATGGGCCACAAGATAGCGGCCACCCTTCACGGCGTGAAATCCACATATCCCTACTTTATACCGTTTCCAAACATACTTGGAACACTGGGGGCAGTGATACGCGTTAAGTCCCCCATTCCAACCAGAAAAGCTGCGATAGACCTCGGCGTTAGCGGGCCAATAGCGGGCATCCTGGTGGCGATTCCTGTGACTGTAATAGGCCTTCGACTCTCAGTTGTGGTCCCCATGAGTATCGTCCCTCACACTGGCAACGAGTTCTACATGGGCTCCAACCTTCTCTTCATGTTCCTGGAAAAGCTGGCACTCGGAAGCGCGGCCAGCGGGGACGTCATGGTGTTCCTGCACCCCGTGGCCATGGCAGGATGGGTTGGAATACTCGTCACATTCCTCAACTTAATCCCCGCTGCCCAGCTTGACGGTGGTCACGTTGCGAGGGCATTCATGAATGCCAGAAACCACGAGTACTTAACCCTGGCCCTTGGGTTCGGCCTCATGTTTCTGAGCTATTTCTGGGTTGGGTGGCTCCTCTGGGGGATACTCGTCCTGTTCATTGGAAAAGCCGGAAATCCGGGGGCCCTTGATGAGGTCTCACCGATCCCAACGAGCAGAAAACTCCTGGCACTGCTGGCGCTCCTGCTCTTCGTAGTCTCAGCCACGCCTGCCCCCTTCTACACCGGCTGACTCCGCTTTCTCCTTTAATATCTGCTGGATGTCGTAGTATATGGTGTCCCTGGAAACATCAAAGGTCCTGGCCAGCTCCGAGATGTTGAGAACCTTTGGGTTGTAGTTGAAGAGGCTGAGGACGTGGGCCAGGAGCTTCCTCCGCTCGGGGGTTTCCTGGACTTCGTCAGAATGAATGCCCCCCCGGTTGTAGACGGCAACCCCCACCGCGTACGTTCTCCTAGTGACGGGAGTGGTGTACGTCCCAATCTTAAACGCCACGACATCTGCCCTCTTCAGCCTCGCATTGATTACCCCAAGAACCTCCTCAACGGTAGACTCCCTATCCCTCCCGCTTGAATATTCCACAACAACGCCACCCCCCACGCGGTAGGGGTCAAGAACGAGAGAGGCTGAGAGATGCATGAAGGCACCGAACGTCAGTTTCAATTCAGCGGAAGATACGTAACATCCAGTTCCACCAAAAATCCTCTCTGCTTTTTTTGTGAACGATTCAACGCACTCCTCCACACTGGCCGACTCACAGGAGAGGTACGACACCTTCATATTTTATCACGACTCATCTTCGTGCAAAAGATATATAAAGGTTGTAGGTTCCAGGGATGGTAGGTATAATCATCTCATGAAGCCAGCTGAAGCAAATGGATAGAATACGATATTAGTCGGGCTATTTTGTAATTTCTACAAAGGCTTTACTGATAGGTTAAAGAAGAGCCACGTATGCTCACTTTTGCTAGGATATCCAGCAGGATTGAAGAGAAACCTATTTAAACCCGATTTTCGCAGTTGTTATGAAGCAACTCTTGGAGGTGGTTTGAAATGAAGAGGAAGGCCCAGGGTGCAATTGAGTATCTGTTTATGATTGCGGCAGCGCTTATCATTGTTGCAGTGGTTATCAGATACCTCAGGAGCACCGGCAGCACCGCAGGTAGCCAGGCCAACAAAACCATAGGCGGCATAGGCAGCCAGATCTCAAACGCCATAAGCAGCGAAGTTAATAATGCTAGCAAGTCCTGAGAATAGTGAGTTTTAAGTTAGAATGAATTTGATTACCTATATTTTCCCATTTTTAAGCGGGTGAGCTAAATGCAAAGAAAAGCCCAAGGCAGCGTTGAGTATCTTTTCGTGTTGGGAGCTACTATAGCAATTGTTGTCCTTGTGGTAGGATATATCGCCAAGTTTTCTCATAACGCAGCTCAAACCCAGACTGAAAGGAACAATGACAACGTAAACAGCGTCATGAGTAAGGTCCGAAACATTTCAAGTGGCGAAATCAACGGGTAGCCTTTATTTTAATGGTATCACCCCGTACATGGAGAGAACTCCCCTTCATTTCAATTTTTTCACCGGAGATATTAAACGCAGCGTTGGGAAGGGCTATTATTGCCTCATCCACAGCCTCCTTTGCAGGTCGTCCATTTGAAATCAGGACTGGCTCTTTTTTGAACTCGATTGAGAATTCGTCCACATTCGGGCATTTCAAAGAAAAGCCGCCCCCATCCAGAGCCAGTAGAGTGCAGGAAACACCATCATTATCTGAGTAGAAGGCAACCCTGTAGGTATTGCTTTCATCCGATATAACGGTCCTCTCATCAAAGCTTCTGTTGTCCACAATGGGGTAAAGCAGCCCTATCTGAACTCCTCCGACAATTACGGAGAGCTTTCCCTTAAACGTGGAGAACGTCAGGTTCCTGCTTAGATTTTGGAGATGATACAGCTCTATGACCCCACCGTCGGAGTACGACTCGGCGAATTCAAGGGTCGAGGTATTCCGGAGCGCCGAGATAAGCCCCCCATAGTTCCGCATAAGCGTGGCGTCCCCCTTTTCTATCGCATAAGCCCACGTGCCTACCACTACCCTGGAAACGTTCTTCTCCCTAAGCGTGTTCAGGAAATCCACCCCGCTGTTTCTCTGGAGGTACAGGAGACCAAAGTTGTCGACGTAATATGGCGGTTCGCTCAGATGCAGATAGTAGGCGGTCATTGGATTTATGGAGTAAAAATCCGAGCGGCTGATGTTGTGTGAGATTAAATAAACGCCAAGATCGTCGCGGAGGGACTTTGTGTGGGGTTCCCACGCAAGGGACAGCTTTCCAGCTGGCATGTTGGCCACAAGCCCGATGTCAAGAATGGAGAGGGCCAAAAGGAAGACAGTGAAAGAAGCCATGAGCTTCCTCTTTGGGACGTTAAAGGCCATTATCGAGTCAAGGAGCAGCAGGTAGAAAACCAGCGTCATTGGGTAGAGAAAGCGCATGTTTGGCAGAACCGGGGCCACAAAGAAGTAGAAGAGAAGGTTTGCAGCGCCAAGGTTCGCCAGCGGAGTGTTTAAGGATGTTCTGTGGTGAAGCCGTAGAAACGCATAGATCGCGAGAAGCAGAAGGAGAGGAACGTATGAGTACAAAAACTCAGGAGAGGAACTCTGCAGGTTGGATAAAAAGCCCGCGAAGAGGTTGAAAAGATTTATTATGGGAGAATACCTGCTTCCCTGTTCAAAATACGTCTGGTTCAGGTATGAACCACTTATGAGAAGACCCAGGGGGAGCTCAATGATGGCCTTGCCCAGGATGACGAACGATGCAAGGAGGAAGGCCTCCCTCCAGCGTTTTAGGAGGAGGACAATCGAAGTGTAGAGTTTCCGGACGTAGCTCAGCCTGAAGGCGTAAATCAGGAGGACACCCCATATTGCCAGCAGGATTCCCACAGAAACTCTCTGGTTCAGGAAGGTGATTGAATGAATCCCCGGAACAATAAGGATATTCCGAACGACGTTTGAGGGAAGAATAACCACCGTCACAACAACCAGGGCCACCATGAGCAGATATGAAAGGACTATAACCGCACCCTGGCGGGGGCTGAAGAGAACCGACGAAACACGGGAGGTATAATCCCAGAGCCGCTCATCGGTCGCCAGGAGGAGAACCAGATATAAAGCCGCCAGGTATGGAAGTATCGTGAACTTCGAGGTGCTTCCAATTCCCGCCACAAAGAGTGATAAGTATGCGAAGGGGGGTCTTTTTTCTTTGAAATAGCGGATGAAGAAGTAGAGGGACAGCAGGGTAAAGAACTCAATGGAGGACTCGTGATAGACCACGGTGTTCATGTGAACCATGAGGGGATCAAATGCCAGCAGGACGGAGAAAGCCGTTCCAAGTTTCCAGTCCCTAAGTTCCCTCCCCGTGAAATAAGCAACGAGGATGGAGAAAAGCCCAAACGTCAGGGAGAGGAGCCTTCCAATGACGTACGTGTCCCCAAAAATCCGAAGCCAGAGGGCGAGTAGGTAATAAAAAAGTGGGGGATGAACGGCGTAGATGTCGCGGTAGAGTAGGTGACCGTGGTTTATCATCCTCGCCATTAGGAGGTACGTTCCCTCATCGTAGTCCATGTAGGCGTTCATCGGATGGAGGAGGGGGAGCCTGAGGAGGAAGTACACTGCAACAGGAAACAGAAACACAATATCCCTACGATCCATCGCCAGTTCCCTCCAGTTTAACGCAACAGACCCCCAACGCTTCCCCACCTTCAAGGTGAGTCCTGATGGTTAAAAAGTTAAGCTTCCCACCAAGCACCCTCCCGTTTACCGTCACCCACTGAGGGACATAGTCTTTCACCGGCTTAAAGCTGCCAGCATACTCTCCGTTTATGTAGAAGTCCACTCCCGAAGCAGGAGCGGAGAGGAGGACTTTCAATGCACTATAATCTCTTTTCGGAACAAAAGCTATCGTAGCATTGCCCGTTACTGTTGCCACGTAGGGAACGCCTTCCAGAAGAATCCTTTGAGCGGCACTATTTTTTATTACCCAGCCGTAAACGAAATAGCGGAGGGCACCCCGCCCCCTAGAAATGTCGATTGAGTCGTTGACCATAAAATAGCTTTTTACAAGGTTTATGTTCCCGCTCGTGTTGTGATTCCGGACATCAAAAAGCCAGATTCCATCCTTAAAGTATACCAAACGGAAGCGGTTGTAAAAGTCCTCCACATTAAGGGGATAGGGTTCGATTTCGGCGGCCCCACGCGTATCGAGGTACGCCCACCTCGTTAGAGTGCCGTTGAGGAGGGCGCGGTACTCCGAGGCCTTCAAACCCTTGTTGTTGGCTACGCATACTATTGGAGTGTCCGTTAAGATGGGCAACCATCTTCCGGAATCAAAGACGCAGGCCGTTGCCACGGTCTGGTTTCCAAGATGGGAACTAATCCAATGAATGGAAGAAAGCACATCGCTATCCAGGAGGTAGGAAGACTCACTCGCCATATGCTCGATTGAGAGGGGTACTACCGCCGGAGCCACGAAGATAAGAACAAGGGAGAAGGCTACCAAAACCTTCACCCTACCAGCGAACTTTATGGGATACCTTGACACTGCTGAGGATACCCATGATACAATTTCATAGATTCCAATCCCCTCCAAGATAGGTATGATAGGAGTAAGTAGCAGGAACGCGCGCTCCGAGTTCCAGATGGCGGAGTAGTAGGGTATGGGTATTCTCAGAAAGATTTTGTCGAGGATAACCAAAATCATAAAGAGGAAAGTCAAGGAAAGTGGAGCTGACCGGTTCCACCGAGCGAGGGATAGAATAAGGGCAAGCACGAATCCCGCCGCCAGGAAGAACTGGCCGTGATTCACAAATGTATATGTAAGAATGAAGCGCAAAAAGTTCAGATTGTCCTTGTTGGGATAAACGGGGTTCATAACTGCCCCCCGTGAGGCGTAAGATGATGCTCCAGGTGTAAGAATGTAGTAGAGCAAAGCACTAACAGCGAGCTGGATAGTGAAGATTCTGAGGTTATCCCTGGTGAATCCCTCCCTGAGAAGGAGAAAGAAGGCGAAGGCCTCAAATACCATGTATTGATATGGGTGGACCAGCAAAACCAAGGAAGCAAGGAAGGCGCTGGCCCATATTAAACGGCGTTCTTTTTTCAGAAACGCCTCGACGTATACAAACGAAGCCACGAGGAAGAGCATATAGTTGGTGAAAGCTGGCAGAAGTGCATACTGGACAAAGTAATAGTATAAGGCAGAAAACGGGACCACGAGAGCCGCAAAAACTGCCGCCCTCTTACCAGCAAGAGAACGGGCAAGAAGGTATGTGCCCAATGGAAGATACGCAATCTCAAAGAGGCGGAGGTCATTCATCGCGAATATGATGTTCCAGGGATCTCCCCTAGAGAGCCAGGCGATAAAAGCATGGTATCCTGAGGGGTATGAGACTATACTCCTAGGAAAGTACTGGGGAACGTTTGAGAAATACAAACTGTGAGAATCCAGTATCATACGAACCTTGGAGGCATGGAACCACGTATCCGCGGCCCTGTAATCCGGGAGAAGGAAGTAAAAACGGCGGATCAGGAACTGCAAAAAGACGGAGAGAGATAGAACTCCCCACATCGGTGGATCAAATTCCCATTCGGTGCTTTGTGGTGTTAGGAGAAATAGAATAACTCCAATAACCACTAGGGACAAACCTAAGTAATTAAGAGACACCCCCACAAGACTGAGGAGATAAGAAGAAAACACCACGGTGGCCATTCCAAAAACGGGGGCACTCAAAAGCGCCTTCTCGTTCTCCAGAAAAATCAGACGGGAGAGGCCGTACCCCAAAATAAGCGTGAAAAGCAAAGCCCCGGCTGATCCGGGTATCGCAAGGGACAACAACATCGTGATAATCCCGATTATCGCAATGGCATCAACTTTCATTGCATCCCATCAGAATGAAAGCGCGAGTATTTTATAAACTTAGATGGTGAAGCCAAAAGGATTTTAACTTCAATGACAAATCAGAAACAGGTGATTGTAATGGGTTTCCTCTCATTCGGCTTGAAAAAAGGTAAAGTCCAGAAGATGCTGGAGGAGGGACAGTTCGAGGTTCTAATCGAGGAGGCGCTGAAGGACAAGAAGGTGAGGGAGGCGCTCTTTGAGCTGCTGTCTTCAAACAACCCCGGAGTGATTGGAGATGCTCTCCTGACGATAACGAACCTTTTGGAGCGCGATAGCAAGTTGTTAAAGGAATACCTCAAAGAGGAAAACTTCAAGAAGCTTCTAGCCCTTGTAGAATCAAAAAACCCCTACGTGCGCGAAAACGCAATGGTATTGGCTTATTCAGTAATCAAAGCCTATCCAGAGCTCATGAAGAAGTACCGCTCGTGGATAGTGGAAGAAGTTGCTCGCAGCCTGAGAGAAGGAGACAAAAATCAGAAAGGCTTCGTCTTGGTTATCATAGGGGAACTGGGCCTCAAGGAGCTCGAACCTGATGTCAAGTCCCTCGTCGGTGTCGAAGACAAGGTGATACTGCCCTTCGAGGGCAAGAAGTGGGTAAAACTCGGCGACATCGCCAGCGAGACCCTGGAAAAACTTTCGTAGTGGGGAAGTTGTTCTTTCCGTTTTTTGCATACTAACGTAGATAGTTACTAAAATATGGATAGAAAGATATTTAAAATCCACCTCTGAGCATATCACAAACCTCACAATACTACGAGGTGATACCATGAAGGGAGTCCTTGCGATGTTTCTTGTAGGACTCGTTCTCTTTGCCAGTGGCTGTGTAGGAACCCAGGATGAACTCACCCCCAGTAAAGTTGTAAACGCGATTGAGAACATCAAGACACTGGAGTACACTGCCAACCTCTCATCCACTACATCCTATCGCCTCCTTAACATGACGGGGAACTCAAGCGAATTCATACTCGTCAGAGGTGTAGCGGATAGGGTGAAGAAAATCAGCTATGGCAATATCTCATTTAGACTCAGATCAAACCACCCAATGGTTAGCAAAACACTTGAGATACCGTACTTTACCAACGGAAGCAGAGCTTATCTCAAAGTCTCTGGGGAGTGGATAGAGAACGGTATACACCTAAAGTTCTCTGAGGGGGAGGCCTCTCTGGGAGTAAACCTCACTGGAGCAACCAACGCATCGGGACAGCTTGAGTACCTCAAAAAGCTTTTAGAGGAGAAGAACATCAGGATAAGAAAGCTCAACGGAAGTTACTATTTCCGTGCTAACATTACGCCCGGAGACATTCTCAAGATGACTGGTAATGGGGATCTGCTTAAAACTGAAAACATGACGGGAAGTGGCTGGATAGAGGCAAAGTTGCGTGAGGATGGAACCCCCTACTGGATAGAGATCCACCTCCAGATCACAAAGCAAGGGAAGAATTCAGAGGTTAACATGAGGGTCAATGAGACAGTCAACTTAAAGAGGATAAACCAGCCTGTTAAGGTAGTGATCCCAAAGGGCCTCTTGAATTTTCTAGCCAAAGAAAAGATGCTCTCCCCCGTTGAAAACATGAGTTCTTATCGCTCTGACCTCTACATCGGCGTTTATTATGCCCTCCAGCCCGGAACCTTCGTCCTAAGTGGCAACACAGTAGAAACAACAAACATAACCATCTGGGATGTTTATCTCATGCACATTGCTAGCATGGTTAACAAAGAGACCGATGAGTCCCTCGCAAACGTTACCTCAGTCGTCATTAATCCCCTCCTGATGGGGAAGATGACCCTGATGAACAGTACCGTCTACATAAAAAACGGCACAGTTCATATTCTAGAAGGAAACACAAACCTACCTATTAGCCCCCATAGCATCGGAAACACCACCTTAATGGGTATGATATACCGGCAGTTCCCAACGCTCAGCCAAAGAATCCTCATGGATGTTCTTCTCCATTCCAACTTCACGGTGCAGAAAAATCCGAACGGTTATTGGGTTCATTCCAACATTTCCAGCATAAAGATGCTTCCCCTCGCGCCTTTTTCAGGCAGGAAACTTCTGGGATTAAGTCTTTCATACCAGGTGGGAAAGTCTGAGACGCTGACGGGAAACATGGAAATATCAAATATAAGCGGTTACATCAGCGCCAACTTTACCAGAAACTTCACACCTGTATTCTACGACATCCAGGTCTCTTACACTGTTAGATCAGGGACCACTTTGCTCCCCATAAAGTACAGGGTAAAAGCAAGATTCTATGACGTCAATGAAAACGTGGAAATTCCGGAAATCAAAACTTGATTATCTTCTACTTTTTATTGAGATTTCCCTATCAGAAGCCTGATTTATGATCAGCAGGTTCAGCGTTTGTCTAGAATGTCGAGCATTAAGGGTTCTACCTCAAATGATCGGTTGGTTAAGGAGATTCAAAATGAACCTTAAGTCCTTACCATTTTTGCACACTATTTCCTATAGTTTACAAAATTTGGATAGGAAAAGTATTTAAAGGGCTCTTCTCGATATTCATTTGAACATCTTAGGATAGTAAGGTGGTAATATGAAGAAGATACTGGCACTGTTCCTGGTTGGATTCGTACTCTTTGCAAGTGGATGCGTGGAAGAGAAAACCGGACTCACGAAGGATAAAGTCCTCAACGCGCTGGAGTCTATAAACAGCATGGACTACGGAGAGAACATCACCGTGAGCATGCACGCGAAAGATCCGATGACCAACGAAACTCTTGACGTTAGGGAAAATATAACCCTCCGCGCCCTCATCGATGGCACGAAGAACGTCTCCCTCGCCCACGGAAACATTACATTACAATCTAAATCTAAATCCCAAAATAAGACCTTCCATGTGCCCCTCGCGGTATATGTCAATGGTACACGCGCGTTTATGGGCTTTAACGGAACCTGGTATGACGTCGGGAACATAACACGGGAATATGAAGATCTCTATCAGGGGGAGGCCGACATTAAATACCTGGAAAAACTCATACAAGAGAAGGACATAAAGATAGAGCAGAGGGGGGACCTTTACGTGTTCAGGACAAACATCACCTTCAATGAGCTCCTGAAGGCCCTGAACAGGAGCAGTATCCTCCACAAGCTGACTGGGGAAGCGAACATGAGCATCAAGACAAACGAGGGATGGATCGAGGTGGGTCTCAAAGAAGACGGCACTCCCGTTTACCTCAAGGACTACCTCAACCTGACGATGACGTTCCACGTTTCACAGCCGATGATAGTGAACTCTACAGTTAACAGGAGCTCCAGCAATCCAAGCATGGAATTGATAATACAGGACAGCGAGAGGATATTCAGCATCAACAAGCCGCTGAACATAACGAAGCCGCAGGGAGTTGACGAGGCAAGGCCATTACTCAGATCACCGTTTGAAGGATGATAGATAAGAACTTTCCTCTTTCTATTCTTTCACCGACCTCTTCTAAAATCGCTTAGAATTTTGGCCAATGGAAAAGAACAAACAAAAAAGTAGGGGTATACCCGGCTAAGCGCCCCTCGTGGCCACTATCTTTATCCCTTCCCACTCGGCGACGACCTGACCGATCTCGACCGGTGCCTTGAGCTTCAGCCCAGCCAGGAACTTCATCAGCTCGGGTATCCCCTCCTTTGGAACTGGCCCGGCCGTCTTGACGCTCACCGTTGGGAGGGCTCCCCCCTCAACCGGAACGACGCTCATGACGACCCTCTTTGGACTGGTGACTTCCTCTACCGCCCATTCCTGACCTCGCGGACATCTACAGCCCTTGACGTCTTTGACCTCGCCGTTTTCGACCCCAACTTCAATGGAGCATCCGAGGGGGCAGACGATGCAGGTAAAGCGGTAAACTTTCATACCCTCACCACCTCAACGGTGAGCTTTTCGCCGGCCTTTTGAATCTCCTCGGCTTTCAGTTTGAGCCTTACCATCTCGGCGGGATTAACAACTGAAAGCCTGAGCTTTTTCTCAATTTCCGGAATCCTGAGTTCGACGTTCTCCATCGGTCTGGCGACACGGAGGTAGAGGTAAACATCCCTGTCACCACTGAGATAGTGCGGGGCAATCAGGCGCACGTTCTGACCCTTCTCAACCTTTACCCATTTCCTGCTCTCTATTCCTCCGTTCTTGATGAACTCCTCGGCACTCTCAGCAGCAAGCTCCCCCTGATCGGCCACGTAATCAACGAGGTCGTTTATGAGAAGGGCGTTTCCGGCCACGAATATCCCAGGAACGCTCGTCTCAATGCGGTCGTTCACGATCGGCCCGCCTGTTGAGGAGTCTATCTCTACACCAATCTTCCTGAGCTTCTTGACGCTCGGAACCAAGCCGGCGGAGATAACCAGAGTGTCAGCCTCGATCCAGAACTCGCTCCCCGGGACTTCACTGAGGTTCTCGTCCACCTTAACGACCTTCACCCTCTGAACTCTACCCTTCCCCCGGACTTCAACTACCTTGTGGCCCAGGTAGAGCGGGATGTTGAAATCCCGCAGTATCATGACGTTCCTAGCAAGACCTCCGGGGTAGGGCATGAGTTCAATGACGGCCTTAACCTTCGCGCCTTCGAGGGCAAACCTGCGAGCCATTATCAGGCCGACGTCTCCAGAGCCGACTATTACGACTTCTTTGCCTGGGAGGACTCCGTAGATGTCCATGAGCGTTTGAGCCTCTCCCGCCGTGTAAATCCCAGCGACACGGTCTCCGACTATGCCAATCTCAAAGGCGTGCCTCTCCCTCGCTCCGGCGGCGTAGATAATTGCCTTCGCCCAGACCTGATAGACCCCGCTTGGAGAGGTAAATATCACAACTTTTTCCAAATCGGAGTAGTTCTTTATCTCAAGCACCCTAGCAGAGGTTCTGTACTCCACGCCAAGCTCCACCAGGCGCTTCGCCAGCCTCGCCGCGAACTCTGGCCCGGTCAGCTCTTCCTTAAAGTAGTGGAGGCCGAAGCCTGGGTGGATGCACTGCGGAAGGATTCCGCCCAGATAATCGTTCTCGTCGAGGAGGAGCACGTTGAGCCCGAGCTCCTTGGTTTTTGCCGCGGCTGCCATTCCGGCCGGACCGCCGCCGATGACGACAACGTCGTAGCTGAGCATCGGAATCTGAGGCATCGGCTCCATCATGCTTCCTCCCCCCTGAGAATGGCCTTAACGTCTCCAATTCCAATCTCACTTCCCCTTCCTTTCAGAGTGATCTTCCAGGGCTCGACGCCGTACTCCCTGGCAAGAAGCTGGACAATCTTGGGCCTGCAAAAGCTCCCCTGACAGGTTCCAGTTGTCGCTTTAGTTCTGAACTTGACGGAATCGACGCTCGGCGTTTTAACGCCTATGAATTTCATCCTCTCGATGGCCTCAAGGATGTCTCCCTCGCTCACGTGGTTGCACCTGCAGACTATCTTTCCATAGGAGGGGTTCCCCTTTATCAGCTCGTTCGCCTTCTCCGGCGGGAGCATGAAGAAGTGCGTTATCTCCTTCCTATAGGGGTTCCACTTCTCCTTCTCCACAAGATTTACTCCAAGGTCGCGCTGGATTATGTCCCTGACCTCGTAGGCTATGGCAGGAGCGCTTGTTAGTCCCGGAGAGCGTATTCCCGCGACATTGATGAATCCACCAACTTCTTCCTCAGCTGTGATTATGAAGTCCCCTCCTGTTGGCTCGGGCCTTAACCCTGCGAAGGTCCTTATCACCTTGCTCTTCGGAGGCAGCTGAGGCCACAGCTTCTTCGAACCTTCCCAAACCTTTTCAAGGCCCTCCGCTGTTGTGGCAAAGTTCTCTTTCTCCTCAGGCGGAAGGTCCTGTGCGTTTGGTCCTATCATCAGGTGACCGCTGACCTCTGTGGTAACCACTATTCCCTTGCTTATCGGCGTTGGAGTCGGGAAAAGAACGTGGTTCGGTCCCGGAACGGTGTCGTCGAAGAGGAAGTACTCTCCCTTCCTCGGGTGTATCTCGAAGTAGTCTATCCCGGCCATCCGGGCAATTTTGTCCGCGTAGAGACCCGCCGCATTGATGACGATGTCCGCCTCGATGAAGCCGCTGTTTGTCTCAACACCCTTAACTTCACCGTTCTTGACCTTTATGCCCCTAACCTCCGTCTCGAGATGGGTCTTAACTCCGTTTGCGACGGCGTTCTCAACGAGGGCTATAACTGCTGGAATGGGAGCTATCTGGCCGACGATGGGAACCCACAGAGCGCCTATTGCATCTTTCGTAAGGCCCGGCTCGAGGGGGAAGAGCTCTTCACTATCAATAATCCTCATCTCGGGGACGCCGTTCCTATGGCCGCGCTCCAAAAGCTTCTCAAGCTCGTCGAAGTCCTCCTCCTGCGTCGCGACTATCAAAGCACCGTTCCAGACGTGGGCTATCTGGAGTTCCTTGACCCACTGGTGCCACAGGCGGTTTCCCCTTATGCAGAGCTTTGCGCGCACTGGATACCTTTCCGGGTCGTCGTCGTAGCCGCCGTGTATCAGGGCAGTGTTGGCTTTACTGACACCCCAGCCGACGTCGGGGGCTTTCTCTATGAGATGAACCTCAAGGTTCTCGTATTTGCTTAGGACGCGCGCTATACTCGCGCCGCTTATTCCGGCGCCTATAATAGCCACTTTTGTCTTCATACTCACACCTCCAAACTAAAACGAAAAACTGATTTTCGGGTTTTAAAGCTTTCTCTAACCTTTAGTTTAGCTTAAAAGAAACCAAAGAACGTTTTCAGGCATGAAAAGGAAAGACAGGGGTGGACACCAGAAAAATGGACAGTTATGTTCATCAGCCTTCGGCCCCAACGACCTTCGTCCAGCCCCTCGCCCTTTTTACTGCCTCCTTCCAGCCGTTGTAGAGCCTCCCCCTAGTCTCCTCGCCCATCCCCGGCTCGAAGACCTTCTCAGCCTTCCAGAGCTCGGATATCTCATCAACACTATCCCAATAGCCAACCGCCAGTCCCGCGAGGTAAGCCGCTCCAAGGGCAGTGGTCTCCTTCACGACGGGTCTGATGACCCTCCTGTTCAAGATATCCGCCTGGAACTGCATGAGGAAGTTGTTTGCGGTGGCTCCTCCGTCGACACGGAGATCCCTGATCTGAACGAGCTTCTCCATCTCCTCAACGACATCTCTTGTGAGGTAGGCTATGGCTTCGAGCGTCGCCCTTGCCAGGTGCTCCCTGCCGGTGCCACGCGTTATTCCGATTATCATCCCGCGGGCGAACTGATCCCAGTAAGGTGCACCGAGACCCACAAAGGCCGGGACAAAATAAACTCCCTCGTTGCTCTCAAGCTTTCTAGCGAGTTCTTCCGTCTCAGAAGCATGCTTGATGATTTTTATTCCATCGCGGAGCCACTGGACAGCTGCACCGGTTATGAAGACACTTCCCTCAAGGGCGTAGGAAACCTTCCTCTCGAGACCCCACGCAATCGTTGTGAGCAGGTTGTCAGAGTAGCGCACCATCTTGCCCGTGTTCGCGAGGATGAAGCTCCCCGTTCCGTAGGTTGCCTTGACCATTCCAGTCTCAAAAGCCGCCTGACCGAAGAGGGCAGCCTGCTGGTCGCCGGCATCACCACTGACAGGGATTTCAGCGCCAAGGAGTTCTTTCTTAGTGTAGCCATAGACCTCACTCGATCCTTTAACCTCCGGGAGAACGCTCTCCGGAACCCCGAAGAGCTCAAGGAGCTCATCGTCCCAGTCGAGCTTCTTTATGTTGAAGAGCATCGTCCTTGAGGCGTTGGAGTAATCGGTAACGTGCTCCCCCGTGAGGCGGTAGATGAGGAAGGTATCAACGGTCCCAAACATGACATCGCCTTTCTCGGCCTTCTCTCTTAAACCCGGGACGTTGTCGAGGAGCCACCTGAGTTTTGAGGCCGAGAAGTAGGCATCGGGAACGAGGCCGGTCTTTTCCTTTATCATGTTCCCATACTCGCGCTTTATCTCCTCGACCATCTCGGCCGTTCTCCTGCACTGCCAGACTATGGCGTTGTAGAGCGGTTTGCCCTCCCTATCCCAGACGAGCGTTGTTTCACGCTGGTTGGTTATTCCTATCGCGGCTATCTGACTCGGCTTGATCCTGGCCCTTTCAATGGCAGTTTTTATCGCCCTGAACTGGGCATCCCATATCTCCTCTGGGTTGTGCTCGACCCATCCGGGTTTTAGGATAGTGCTGGGGAAACTCATACTGACCTACCCCGTGGATGTTGCTCTCCCTGTCGAATAGTATGGCCCTCGCCGATGTAGTCCCCTCGTCAAGGGAAAGTATGAAGCGCTCCATGATACCACCTAAAGGAAAATAAGAAGAAACACTTATTAGACTTGCTCACTTGAGGCCAAGACCCCGGAGATAACTGATCATCCTCTCAACGTCATTAACAATGAGAACGTCAAAGAGACCGCCAAGCCTAACAAGGTTGTCGTTGGCGTAGTAGAGCTCCTCGTTGAGCGGCCAGAGAACTATCCTGAGGCCGGCTCCCTTTGCCATTTGGAGGGCTCCAACGGTTTTCTCAACGCCGAGGATGGCCATCGCATCAATCGGGGGGTTGAGCGACCACGGCTTGAGCTCCGCTATGAGCTGAGGAAGCTGCGCCAGCGTCTCCTCCTTCTCGATGAGGATTCCCAGCTTGGTCTCCGCGTCGTACTTTCTGTACTCCCTCAGGGCATCGATGTTGAAGGACGAAACGAGTATCCTCTCAGGGTTGTTCGCCTTTATCAGCTCCGCAGTCTTCTTCACTGCATCGATGTCCTTGAGCTCGACGTTGATGATGGCATCGGGAAGGGCCTTGAAGACCTCCTCAAGAGTGAGGATTTTCTCCCCGTTTCCGAAGTCGAGGGACTTGAGCTCCTCAAGCGTCATCTCCTTGACCTTGCCGGTTCCGCTGCTCACCCTGTCAACGGAATCGTCGTGGATAACCACCACTTCCCCGTCCTTTGTCAGCCAGACGTCAAGCTCAACACCGTCGGCACCGGCTTCAATGGCCTTTCTAAACGCCAGAAGGGTGTTCTCGGGGTACTTCGCGGAGTAGCCCCTATGTCCAAGAACCAGGGTTTTATTCCAGTTCACCACATGCTTCACCTCCCCGGTCCTTTGTAGGGGCTTCTAATAAAACTTTCCTCATCCTGGCGGGATTATCCGCGATTACCCCATCGACGAAGGGAAGGAACCTTGGAACCCACGTGAGCTCGTCCATTCTGTAGTTCCAGAGAAAAATCTTGAGTCCCCTTTTCCAGGCAATCCTGAGAATTGCCACCATGTTCCTGAAGCCAACGTATGAAACGGCGTCTATTGGAACGTGGAGGGAGTAGATACCCCTTAGGGATGGTAATACCAGCGCTCCCCAGTACCCGGTTATTGAGAAGCCAACCCTGCAGTCGGGGCACTCCTTCTGGAGGGAGCGGACCAGTCCCGGTTTGTCGGCCGAGAAAACCGCGTCCACTCCAAAGCGCTCGACCAGCCTTACCGACCCCTCGACGGCATCGATATCCTTCACGTCGACGTCCATGAAAGCAGATCTAAACTCCCGGAGAACCCGCGTGAGTGTGGGGATTGCTCTATCCGTCCGGAGAACCTCCCGGAGGGTGAGCGACTTAACGGGGATTCCTCCCACCTCTCCGTCATGGGTGATGACTATTTTCCCATCACCCGTTTCCCAGACGTCGAATTCTATCCCGTCGGCGTACCTCAGCGCCCTTCGAAACGCCGGAACCGTGTTCTCAAGTCTTCCTCTGAAACCGCGGTGACCAATTAAGAGCACCATAAGAAAAGCTAGGAGGAGGTGTTTAAACCCGTTTCTGTTCTTCCATGCCTCTCTAATAATGGATGACCCAAAACGTTCATTATATAAACGACCTCATTTATACACGCATAAATCTAAAGGAGCTTTACTCAGCCCTAGATTGCAACCGAAAAAGTAAAAAGGCCATTTTGCATTAAGCGGTGTATATTCCAAATAGTCTATATAGGGGCATTGATGGATTAGAAGATACGGGAGGTATCAATAATGGAATCGAGGATAGAGGAAGGAAAGGGGAAAAAGTTCAATTGGGGCGTTATCCTGAGTATAGCGCTCGTTGGTTTCAGTATGAGTACCGGCTGGGCCCTGAACAAAGGGCTCACATTCAAATTACTCGAGGTCAAATACACCAACGCACCGACTATAATCGGAGCGATTCTGTCCATTCAAGGTCTCATGGGCCTTCTCATACCCCCAATACTCGGTTATTACAGCGATATACACCGCTCCAAGAGGGGTAGGAGGGTTCCCTTCATCTTCGCAGGTTCAATGCTCGTTGCCGTGACGACCGCGCTTATATACCTGCTCTACGTTGGAGGGGTATCACTCGGCGTCTTTGCGGTGCTCCTAGCACTGTACTACCTCTTCATGTACTCCTTTGTGGCACAGTACCGCTCCCTCATGCCCGACGTTATTGGAAGCGGCGAACGCGGCAAGGCCAGCGGAATAATCACCCTTTTTGAGTGGATGGCCAACCTTCTACTCTTCGGAACCATAGCGTTCCTCGCCGCCAGTGCCACTAAAGAGACTGGCATCAAGGATGGAATAAAGGCCATGATACAGGCCGGGAACTTCTGGATACCGTTTGCAATCGTCATTTTCTTCATGGTAGTATCAGGAGTCTACGTTTTCCTCAGAATCAAAGAGCCGCCCGTGCCTGAAGGAACCCCCGAAGAGGGACTTGGAGAGTACCTCAGGAACATCATCGGCGACAGGGACTTTCTTAACTTCTACATTGCTCAGATGCTCTGGTGGTTGAGCTTTGAGTTCATTGCGGTCTTCATGTTCGGAATCCTAGAGTCCGTCCTCGGGACGAGCGACGTCACCGCCCTCGGAAACGCGATAATGGCACTGTTTAACCTCGTGGTTCTCGTGGGAGCGATAGTCGGCGGCCCGCTCTATGACAAGATAGGAAGGAGAAAGTCAATCCTTATAAGTGGAATAATCTTCGAGGTACCCTTCATCTTCGGGTGGTTCGTCCACACGCAGATGCAGATAACTGCCCTCATTGCATTCGCTGGAATCGGATGGGGAATGCTCATGGCAACCTCCTGGCCGGTCATCGGTGACCTGCTGACAAAGTACCAGAAGGAAGCCTTCAACGGCCGCTACTACGGTGTCTTCGAGGCTACCAAGTCGTTCCCAGTAATGATAGCGGGCCTTTTGGGCGGAGCCGTAGTTCACCTCGCAGGCAACAACTACCGCGTCCTCTTCCCAGTGGGGGCTCTCTTTATTATAATCTCCCTGCCCCTGGTCTGGGAAATGAAGCACCTAGACATCTCCTCTAAAGCCAAAGAGGGCGAAACGGAGACGATGGAGGTATGACCATGCACTGGCTCTTTCTTTTGATTTATATTTTGATCATCCTTGGTTTTCTGCTTCTAGGCTTCCTCGTCTTCATTGCATATAAGATGGCCAAACCCCCCAGGTTCATCGGGGACTGGACGCCTAAGGATTTTGGCTTCGACTACGAAGATATAACATTCAAAACGGAGGACGGCCTTAAGCTGAGCGGCTGGTGGATTGACAACGGTAGCGATAAGACGGTCATCCCCCTCCACGGCTATACGAGGAGCAGATGGGACGACGTTTACATGAAGCCCCTCACGGAGTTTCTCCTCAAAGAGGGTTATAACGTCCTCACCTTCGACTTCCGTGCCCACGGAAAGAGCGAGGGCAAGTACACTGGAGTGGGAGAGGACGAGATAAAGGACGTCAAGGCGGCAATCGCATGGCTGAAAAAGAACCAGCCCGAGAAGGCCGAGAAGGTGGCCATTATCGGCTTCTCCATGGGCGCAATCGTCACGATACGCTCGCTGGTCGATGTTCCAGGGGCCTGCTGCGGCGTTGCAGATTCCCCGCCGATCTACATGGACAAGACGAGCGCGAGAAGCTTAACCTACTTCGCCAACCTGCCTCAGTGGCTCTACTCCCTCGTCAAGCCGTTCAGCGGGCTCTTCGGAGGTATTCCAAGGGACACCATATCTTATGCGGAGAAAGTTAGAAAGCCCCTTCTCTTGATACAGGGAGACAAAGACCCCCTTATCAAGGTTAAGGAGGTTAGGGAGTTCTACGAGAGGAACAGGAAGGTTAACCCGGACGTCGAGCTCTGGATCACGGACGCGGCACACGTCAGAACCCTCAAGTTCCACCCAGAGGAGTGGAAGGCGAAGGTTGGGGAGTTCCTGAGGAAGTACCTCTGAAGCCTGAGGTTTTCCATCCCTTTTGTTTTCTAATTGTGACAACCCCAGTGAAGGCTAACAACGTTTAACCCATTTTTGCCCAAAAAGCATAAATACAACCTAACCACACCTAACCACGGTGAGAGGTATGGACTTCGCATTGTTCATGGAGAGATACGGGTACAAGCTCCTAATTGTTGGGGTCATTGGGGGCGTTTTCCTGTTCATCTTCGGTGGAATAATCTACAGCATGATACTCGTAGGATACACCAAAAGCGAAGCGGGCTTCTTCGTGGCGTTGTTGGTCGTTGCATCGCTAATTGCAGCATTCGCCGGCCGTTTTATGAACACAGCGACTACGTTACTCAGTAGAGTAGGCTATCACAACAGGGCAAAGCTCTTTGAGGGAAAGAAAAAGCTTGAGAAAGAGCGCGAGAAGCTCAGGGAAGAGGGCGGGAAGCTCTACTGATAAATCACTTTCCCAGCAAGGCAGAAGGACACACGGCCTCGGCTAACCCCCTTCTCCTCACCGTTCAGTGTGGCTAACGCTCGTCATCGGCCTCTCCTATTTTGGAGAACCCTTTTAAAAAGCAACCGGAAACCCTAACGGGGGATGAAGAGCGTTTACCGGTCTGATTGCTACCGGATGAAGAGACTGGCACTGGCCGACCCCATCAAAATAGAAGAAAAGAGGGCTCAGTAGTCGATTTCGCCCTTTTCCTTCAGCTCTCTATACATTTTCCAGGTGATTATCGGCTTCTTCACTGCCAAGACGTCGTCAACCCTCTTCACGGTGGTGTTGTGTGGTGCGCTCGTAACAACCTCCGGATTTGTGTAAGCTTCCTCGCTGATCTTTTTGAGTGCCTCAACGTAGGCGTCGAGCTCCTCCTTGCTAACGGTCTCAGTGGGCTCAATCATCAGGGCCTCATGGACGATCAGCGGGAAGTAGATGGTCGGTGCATGTATTCCGAAGTCAAGGAGCCTCTTCGCCACGTCGAGAGCCCTAACGCCGGTCTCCTTCTTCATTGGCTCGGCCGAGAATACCGTCTCGTGCTTCCTCAGCTCTTTGCCCGGAAGCTCGTATCCCCTTGTCCCCCTGAGCTTCTGGGTTATGTAGTTGGCGTTGAGAACCGCGACCTCACTGGCCTCTCTTAGGCCTTCCCTTCCCATTATCTTGAGGTAAGTTAGAGCCCTCACCATGACCGCGAAGTTGCCGTAGAGTTCCTTGACCTTGCCTATACTCTTCGGCACGTTGTAGTCGAGGTAGTAGCGGTCGTTCTCCTCGTCATAGCCCACAAGCGGGACCGGGAGGTAGTCCTTGAGGAAGTCCTTCACTCCAACGGGTCCGCTTCCAGGGCCGCCGCCACCGTGCGGGGTTGAGAACGTCTTGTGGAGGTTGAGGTGGACAACGTCAAAGCCCATATCGCCCGGCCGCACTTTGCCAAGGACCGCGTTGAGGTTTGCACCGTCGTAGTAGAGCAGGCCGCCGGCTTTGTGAACGATCTCCGCTATCTCAAGTATCTCGTCCTCGAAGATGCCGAGGGTGTTAGGGTTCGTGAGCATCAGACCAGCCGTCCTCTCGCTCACCGCGTTCTCAAGGGCTTCAAGGTCAACCGTTCCGTTCTCGTTGGAGGGTATCTCTATGACTTTGAATCCAGCCATGGCGGAGGAAGCCGGGTTGGTTCCATGGGCGGAATCCGGGACTATCACCTCCGTCCTCTGGGTGTCGCCGTGGTCGAGGTGGTAAGCTCGGATTATGGAAACGCCGGTGAACTCCCCGTTGGCCCCGGCGGCCGGCTGGAGCGTGAAGCGGTCCATTCCAGTGATCTCCTTCAGCCATCCCTCAAGCTCCCACATTATCCTAAGTGCTCCCTGAACGGTTCTCTCATCCTGATATGGATGAATGTAGGCAACACCTGGGTGGGAGGCTATTTCCTCGTTGATTTTGGGGTTGTACTTCATAGTGCACGAGCCAAGGGGGTAGATGCCACTGTCAACGCCGTAGTTCATCTCGCTCAGTCTTGTGTAGTGTTTGACAACCTCCGGCTCGCTTAACTCAGGAAGGTTGAGCGGGCTCTTCCTCCTGAGCTTTTCGGGTATCTCAACCTCCACGTCCTCGATCGGCTTGGGTAGGGTGTAGCCTATCCTTCCCGGACGTGATAGTTCAAAAATAGTTGGTTCATCCCATTTTGTTTGTCTGAACATCTTCACCACCTCATAGCTCCGCGTCACTGATTATCTCTTCAACTGCTTCAACAAGGGCATCAACCCACTCTCTCCTCGTTGTCTCGGTTGCCGCGAAGAGGGCCGTCTCTCCCAGCTCAGGGAAGTGCTTTCCAAGGTAATACCCGCCATGGACGTTCCTTTCGAGGAGGCGTTCGTGGATTACATCGTAGGACACCTCAAACTTTACTGGCACATCCTTGAAGTTCACGCCGTCGAAGGCTATCTCGCCGACCTCATGGAGGCGCTTCTTGAGGTAGGCGGTGTTCTTCAAGATAATCTCACCGAGTTCCTTAAGGCCCCTCGGTCCGAGGGTAGCGAGATGAATGGCCGCTGCGACAGCCACAAGGGCCTCGTTGGAGCAGATGTTTGAGGTCGCCTTGGCGCGCCTTATGTGCTGCTCCCTCGTCTGGAGCGTCATCACGAAGCCCCTCTTTCCGTCAGCGTCCTTTGTCATGCCTATTATCCTTCCGGGCATCTGCCTAATCAGCTTCCTGTCGTTTCTGACCGCGAAGATTCCTGCCCTCGGACCGCCGAAGTTCATTGGGTTGCCGAAGTAGGCGGCTTCACCGACAACGATGTCCGCCCCAAGCTCCCCCGGAGCCTCCACAATACCAAGAATTGTCGGGTCAACGCCAACCACGAAAAGGGCTCCTGCATCGTGGGCAATCTCTCCGATTTCCCTTACGTTCTCCTCAAGAAGGCCGAAGAAGTTCGGTATCTCAACGTAAACGCCGGCGGCGCCTTCAACCGCTCCCTTGAGCTTCTCGATGTCCATCTGACCCCGCTCGTTCCAGGGAACCTCGGATATCTCAAGCCCCGGACCGGCGGTGTACGTCTTGAGGACTAGCTTCTTTTCCGGGCTTAGAGCCTTCGGAACGACGAACTTATTCCTCTTCGTCACGCGAGCTGACATCAGGGCGGCTTCCGCCATGGCCGTTCCCCAGTCGTACATTGAGGAGTTAACTATCGGGAGGCCAACGAGTTCCGCAATGAGGCTCTGGTACTCGAAAAGGGCCTGGAGCATGCCCTGGCTTACCTCCGGCTGGTAGGGGGTGTAAGCGGTGAGGAACTCACTCCTCTCGACGAGGTATTTGACGTGGGCCGGGACGTAGTGGAAGTATGTTCCCGCCCCAAGGAAGCTGGCCATTTCAAGGGCAGTCTTGTTTTTGCTTAATGTCTCGTTGAGTTCCGTGAATACTTCATACTCACTTTTTCTCCCGGGGAGGTTGAACTCTTTGGCCATTCCCTCCGGGACGTCAGAGAAGAGGTCTTCAATCGAGGAGAAGCCAATCTCCCTAACCATCTCCTCTTTATGGGCCGAGTTTGGGATGTAGTGTTTGCCCATCCTGATCACCTTCTAAACTTTAAGATGCTCATGGGGGAGTTGGCAGGGAATAATATATGCTTTGTGGCTCGATGAACCTGAATAGCATGATGAACATGTATGAACGTTAAGAGGGTGTTACCACGCCGTACCCCCAAGATGGGTAAGATCTTTAAGCTATCCCACCCACGGTTTCAGGGGATTAAGATGAGAAAGGGGGCAGCATTTCTGACGGTGATTCTGCTTGCCGTTGTGCTCGTCTCGGGTTGCACTGGGGGGCAGCACAAAGAGAGTCCCACACAGATTACAGCCCACGCTACCTCCGAGAAGACGTCCCAAACCACCGAAACCTCCCATGAGACCACGAGCACTACCACAGCCACCACTAAGATATTGAATACCACAACGGCCTTTACCCCAATCACTCAAGAATCATCCAGCTCCACAGCTGAAAGCAGAACTCCGTGGAAGCCAGATGGAGCCATCTAACCCGGAGAGTACTCAGAGAACGTCACATTCGGAGATTTCAGCCTCTTTCTCAGGGTTGAGAACGATACGCTCATGGTGGGGATGCCTACCAGCGGATGGGTCGCCATCGGCTTCGGCAGGAGCAGAGGAATGAAAGATACCGACATAGTGATAGTATACGTCTCCCCCAACGGCACGGCGAGATAAGTGACTCGTACTCAACGGGATTTGCCGGGCCCCACAACCCGGACGAGCTCTACGGGGGAAGAAACGACATAATCACCTATGGAGGAAGCGATAACGAGGAGTACACCATAGTGGAGTTCTCAAGGAAGATGGACACAGGGGACAGATACGATTACAAAGTGGTTTCAGGCGAGAGAATACGCGTCATCTGGGCATACGGAGCGATGGACGACTTCCTCTCGGACCACGTTGAAGCTGGCTCGGGGACGGTTGTTGTGGAGGGTTAGCCCTCCAAAAAACTTAAAAACCCTCCCCGGCTCATATAACCTGAGCACTGGAGTGCCGCGGTAGCCTAGCCTGGTAGGGCGCCGGCCTGCTAAGCCGGTGGCCGTTGGCCACAGGGGTTCAAATCCCCTCCGCGGCGCCATAATCTTCTTGGGTTCAAAAGCCGGGATAGCCTAGAGGCGAGGCGGTGGACTGCAGATCCGCTTTACGGGGGTTCAAATCCCCCTCCCGGCTCCAAGTTCTTGTCTTAATTCTACTCGAGCTGTTTATGCAAGCGATTGAACAGTAAAACTATGAGAATATGATAAAGCCAAAGGACATTTTATAAAAGCACCGATAAAACGTTGAAATCTACAAAAAAACATCATTAAGAGAAAACAAGATAAAACACGGAAAAGGAGAAAAGCGGCCGTTCACCAGCTTCTCCTCTGTCTCCTGCCCCACCTTTGCCTGTACTCCTGCTCCAGCTCCTCGTTCCTGTAGGACTTCTTGTAGCTGGCAGGGAGCGATTCACTGAGCTCTGACTTCTCAACCTCAACTCCCGCCTGCCTGGCTATGTAACGGAAGCGCCTGAGCTCACCGGGCTGGATAAAGGTCAAAGCTTTCCCCTTCTCGCCCATTCTACCCGTCCTCCCAATCCTGTGGATGTACTGCTCCGCGTTCATGGGGATGGAGTAGTTGACAACATGACTGATGTTCCGGATGTCGAGGCCCCTGGCAGCAACGTCTGTGGCCACGAGGACACGTGTCCTTCTAGATTTAAAGCGCCCGAAAGTTCTCTCGCGGGCTGCCTGGCTCATGTCCCCGTTTAAAGCTTCGGCACGGTATCCGTCGCTCCGAAGGTTCTCAGCGAGCTCGCGCGTCTCCCTCTTTGTCTGACAGAAGACTATGCCGTAGAAGTCATCCTCGATTATCTTCTTGAGAGTCCTGTACCTTGCCCCTCTCGGAACCTCTATGTACTCCTGTTCCACCTCGCCAGGAACGAGTTCGTCCCTGCTGACGATTACGACCTCTGGATCACGCATATACTTCTTTGCCAGCAGAAGAACGTCCCTCGGCATCGTGGCCGAGAACATGAGAGTCCTCTTTTCTGAAGGGGTTGCCCTGAATATCGCCTCTATGTCCTCCTGAAAGCCCATGTCGAGCATCCTGTCCGCCTCGTCCAGAACGAAGAAGCGTACCGAGCTGAGATCCATCGTACCACGCCTTATATGGTCGAGGATCCTGCCCGGTGTGCCCACAACGACGTGAACGCCCCGCTCAAGTGCCCTTATCTGGGGGCCGATGGGCTGACCGCCGTATACGGCGTAAACGTAGGCCCTCTTCCTTCCGCGCAGGCTCTTGATTTCATCCGCCACCTGGAGGGCTAGTTCCCTCGTGGGGGTGAGGATTATGGCCTGAACGCTCTTTTCATGTGGGTCAACGGCCTCAATGATTGGAAGTGCAAAGGCGGCAGTCTTTCCAGTCCCTGTCTGAGACTGACCGATAACGTCCCTCTCACCAGAGAGAAGAAGCGGTATGACCTCCCTCTGGATGTCTGTGGGATTTGAGAATCCCTTCTCTCTAACGGCCACTAGGGTGGCCTCGGATAAGCCAAGGTTTTCAAAACTCATTTTCTTAACTCCTCAAGTTTACTCAAACGCGCCCCTTCTCAAGCCAGAACGCGTCGAGAAGAACCGCGATTTGGCGGGCCGAGGGGGATTCGAACCCCCGACCACGGGATTAAGAGTCCCGCGCTCTAACCATGCTGAGCTACCGGCCCTCAACCCGAAGTCATAGACGGGGAGCCCATTTATAAATTTTTTGGTTACATGTAGAAGGTCAGGTATGGATCCACCTCAAACTCCGGGAAAGGCACCTCCCCTTCCCCATCAACAAGAACCCTCTCTCCATCCCCCGTGAACTCCCCCAGCTCAAAGGCCAGAATTCCATTTCTAATTAATTCAATAATCAGTAAATCAACGTTCTCTGGCGGAGTTATCGCTATCAGAGTCCCGGTTGAGGAGACGCTCCATGGACTCACGTTGTAGAAGTCGAGCACCTTCCTCACCAGCGGATCGAGATGAAGCTTCTCGGAGTAAACCCTGAAGCCAATGCCCGAATTGTCCGCTATCTCATGGAGAGCCGTTAAACCACCCTCAGTAGCATCGTGCATGCCCCTTACAAATGGTTTAGCTATCAAAGCGTCTGGAACGGCAGTCTCAAAGTAAAACGAGCGCTTTAACCTCATCAGCTCCTTCTTGGTGAGGATTTCCGAGAGCTCCTCGGATTTAAAGTAAGCGGCGGAAACCGCGAACTCAAGACCGACCTTGGCGGTGACGACTATTTTATCCCCCGGTTTCGCCAGCGGGAGTTTAAGTTCATCCTTCTTAACAAGTCCTATAGCAGTTGTGGTTGCTGTTGGCTCTCCTATGGAGGGATAAACCCCGGTGTGGCCTCCGATGATAGCTGAACCGTATTTGCGGCACTCGTCGTTTAGGTCGCCCATAATATTCGCCAGGAACTCTTTGGGAGTGCCCTCCGGGAAGAGCAGGTCAACAATGAGCCATCTCGGCTTTGCCCCAAAGACGGCAACGTCGCTCGCCGTGAAGTGATAGGTAAAGAAGCCGAAGGTCTCGGAGGGAACGCCAAGGGTGGGGTCTGTTGCCGCGATTAGGTAGTGATCCGCATCGTATTCCAGAACCACCGAATCAAAGCCCTCTCTCGGCCCGTAGATTACCTTGGTGTCTTCAACACCCAGATTTGGGAAGACAACCTCGCGCAGGACTTCATTCCTGAGCTTTCCGGGTTGAAGCACTTCCACCGCCCCTGAACTTTTCGATTATTCTATTTATCTCGTTTAAGGTTTCTTCGTCGCAGTTCCAGCACATCACCTCAAAGCTCGGGACGCGGACGCTGACGCGAACCTTCCTCCTCCTCGCCACCCTGCTCACCTCGTAGTTCACCTTATAAGCCAGCTCCATGAGCTCCAGGGTTACAATCTCCTCGCGGTCAATATACTGGAGCGGGCAACCCTCGCGCCACTGTCTCCGTCTCGCGTGCTCGTACATGCGGTAGGGCTTTATTCCCACTTCGTCCGCCAGGGCCTCGACCTCCTCCGCGGTGTATTTTATCAGCGGCCGGAAGATGGGAACCCCAATCCGCGGAAGGGGACAGAGCCGTATATCCCCCTGGCACTGGTCGAGGAGAGCCCCTATTATCTTGTCGTTCGCGTTGTCCCCCTTGGCTAAAACGTCGAAGCCGTTGTTGAGGACGAACCACTTGGCGTTCCAGAGCATCACCTTCTTGCAGTTGATGCACACCGGTCCCTTCCTCCCCGTTGCCTCCCGGAGGAGGCCTTTGGTTATATCAACGAGGTAGTGCTCAACGCCGAGTTCTTTCGTGAACTGCATAGACCAGCTGAGCGTTTCCCTCCAGCTCCAGCGGTGGAAGAAGGTTAGGGCTGAAACGTTGAGACCGGCCTCTTTAAGAAGGTACAGCGCCAGACTTGAGTCCTTCCCTCCGGAGAACATGAGGAGGATCCTCCACCTAGAGAGTCCGCTCTTCTCCGAGAACTCTCGCAGTGCGCCCACCGCTTCCTCAAGATGCAGCATGGAACGGGAAGGGGAATGGGACTTAAAAACCTTCAGATGTTCACCTTCTCAAGCCACTGCCCCGAGAGGTCGCCGACGTAGGGAAACTTGTAGAGCTTCCCCTGGTATGCCTCCAACATCTCCAGAATCCACAGGATTATCCCAAGGAGCCACGTCAGGTTCGCAAGCACCCAGCCAACAAACGGGATAATCCCAAAAATCCAGCCGAGGACGGTAATTCCCAAAAAGGTTACGGTGGATTGCATAGCGTGGAAACGGACGAAATAGCTGTCCTTCTCAAGGACGAGGAATATTATCCCTGTAATCCACCAACCGAGGTACGCTAACAATCCTTCAACGTTCTCGTCAATGCAGAGGGAAGTCTTCCCGGACCCAGAGGACGGAGTCTTCTCCATGGTATTAGCTCCAAATTTCTCTATTGTGTAAGCGTCAAGGGTTAAATAAGTTTCCAAGGGAGGCTTTGAAACCCACAGATTTAGAACTTCGAACCGCTGAGATTTGTTAGGCTAACCAAAGCTTTTTAAGATTATCTATGGACTTGGATTTGGATTAGGGAAGCCTAACGGTGATGAACATGGTTGTACCACTAATTGGACTAGAGCCTGGGGAAAGAGGAGTCGTGGTTAACATAGCCGGTGGTTCAGGACTGAGGAGCAGGCTCTACGCTATGGGCATTGCTCCAGGGGTTATCATAAGGGTTCTTGAGAAGCACCAGTTTGGCCCCGTCGTTGTGGAGGCGGGTACCACGAGGCTGGCGGTAGGTAGGGGAATGGCAGGTAAGGTACTCGTCAGAAAGGTTTGAGGTGAGATAACATGGTCATGAAAGTAATCGCCCTCGCCGGAAACCCCAACGTCGGCAAAACAACAATATTCAACGCCCTAACCGGGATGCACCAGCACGTTGGCAACTGGCCTGGCGTCACCGTTGAGAAGAAGGAGGGAACCTTTGACTACAAAGGCGAGCGCTTTCTCGTCGTTGACCTCCCCGGAACCTACTCCTTAACCGCCCATTCTGTAGACGAGCTCGTCGCGAGGAACTTCCTTCTCAATGGAAACCCCGACGTCGTTGTGAACGTCGTGGACTC
Organism: Thermococcus sp. Bubb.Bath; assembly: GCF_012027595.1. Taxonomy (NCBI): domain Archaea; kingdom Methanobacteriati; phylum Methanobacteriota; class Thermococci; order Thermococcales; family Thermococcaceae; genus Thermococcus; species Thermococcus sp. Bubb.Bath. The sequence continues at coordinate 84,229 of NZ_SNUR01000005.1, forward strand.
GACTTCTATTTTGAGGAATCTCTACTTTACGATGGAAATATCCGAGATGGGACTCAAGAATATAGTCATTGCCCTCAACAAGATCGACCTGGCGGAGAAAAAGGGCATTACGATAGACATTGAAGAGATGTCCAAGATTCTAGGTGTTCCAGTTGTCCCGCTCGACGCCAAAGATGGCAGGGGACTAGATAAACTCAAGAAAATGGTGCAGAAAGTGGCCCATGGTGAAATCAAGGAAAACCCAATAACCCCTCACTACGACCCTGAGGTAGAGAGAGAGATAGAGCACATCTCGGGGGTTCTGAAGGGCACGAAGCTGGCCGCAAAGTACCCGCTCCGCTGGCTGGCGATAAAGCTCCTCCAGCGCGATGATGAGGTAATAAAGCTTGTCGAACGCTACCTTGGGAAGGAAGGGCTTGAGAGCGTCATGACGCACATAAACGAGGTGGAAGAGCGCTACGGAAAGGCGATGGATCTCATCATAGCCGGCCAGAAGTACGAGTTTATCGATGGCTTAATCCACGAGTTTATGCGCTACGGTCAGGCTTCTGGGGAGAACTTTACCGACCGTCTTGATAGGCTCCTCATCCACCCAGTTTACGGTTTTATCACACTTGCCCTGGTGTTCTACGGTGTCTTCAAGTTCACCTTTGCCTTCGGCTTGCCAATTCAGAACTGGCTGGCCAATGCATTCACGCTCTTCGGCAGCTGGCTGGCACCGCATATAACGAACGAGGCACTTCGGGGCCTTCTCGTCGATGGTATAATCGGCGGCGTTGGAATGGTACTCAGCTTCTTCCCGCTCGTCTTCCTCCTCTTCCTCGTCCTCACCTTCCTTGAGGACTTAGGGTATATGGCGAGAGTGGCCGTTTTGATGGAAGGGATACTCAGGAGGTTCGGCCTTCCGGGGAAGGCAGTAATTCCCCTCATCCTTGGCCTTGGGTGCAACGTTCCGGCGGTAATGTCTGCAAGGAACTTAGACGATGAAAGGAGCAGGCTTGTCACCATGTTCGTTAATCCCTTTGTCCCCTGCTCCGCGAGGCTTAGCGTTATAAGCTTCATAACCGCCATATTCTTCGGCAGGGAAAAGGCCCTTGTTGCGGCGAGCATCTACGTGCTGGCCTTTGCGGTTGCCCTCACTTCAGCATGGCTCGTTAGCCGTTTCATCCCCGGCGAGAGCAATCCCTTCGTCATTGAGCTCCCCGAATACCTCATACCCAACTGGAGGAGTCTGCTCATTCACTCATGGGAGAGGAGCAAGGAGTTCGTCCGGAAAGCTGGAACGGTTATTCTGCTCGGAGCAATATTCATCTGGTATCTCAGCAACTACCCCGCCCCCGTTGGAACCGGGAGGAGCTACGCCGAGCAGATAGGGCACTTCTTCGCGCCTTACATGAGGTTGATGGGTCTCGACTGGAAAGCTGCCGTTAGCCTGCTCTTTGGAATCATAGCCAAGGAGAACGTCATATCAACCTACGGGGTACTTTACGGCAGCGAGGCGGCCATAAGGAACGCGATGACTCCCCTTCAGGCTTATGTGCTCCTAGTAGTGACGACGCTCTACATCCCCTGCATAGCCACCATCGGTGCCATAAAGGGAGAGAGCAACTGGAAGTGGGCGACACTGGCAACGGCCTACATGATAACTGTCGCCTCCATAGTGGGAATCCTGGTATGGCACGTGGGGATTGTCCTGGGGTGGTGAAGTTGAACACGCTTGAACGGGTACTAGAGCTCATAAAGGAGGGCAAGAAAACACCGGAGGAAATAGCACGTGAGCTGAACATGAAAAAAGAAGATGTTAAGGCCGCGATAGAGATACTAAAGAGCCTTGGCTACATTGAGGAGGTTCAGAAGGATTCCTCCCCCGCCTGTGAGACCTGTCCCCTGAAGAAGATATGCCACGGCTCATGTCTGAGGCCAACGGGCAACAAGGCTTTCAGCCTAACGGAGAAGGCGTTCACCCTCAAAAAGTGAGCCGCTGTACTCACTGGCAGGGATATATTTTACAGCCGTAAAATATATAAGTTCCATCGCGAAGGTTAAACCGGTGGTAAGTATGAAAGCGGTGATTCTTGCAGGGGGTTTTGGAACGAGGCTGAGGCCAATATCCTCAACGAGGCCAAAGCCAATGGTTCCGGTCCTCGGAAAGCCAAACCTCCAGTATATACTGGAGAACCTTGAGAAGGTTGGGGATATCGACGAAATCATACTCTCGGTTCACTACATGCGCGGTGAGATAAGGGAGTTCATAGACGAGAAAATGGCCGACTATCCGAAGGACATACGCTTCGTGAACGATCCGATGCCCCTCGAAACTGGCGGAGCACTCAAAAACGTGGAAAAATACGTCGATGATGACTTCCTGGTTATCTACGGCGACGTTTTCACGAACTTCAACTACGGGGAACTCATAAAGGCCCACCAGGAAAACGACGGTCTTATAACGGTTGCAGTTACCAAGGTCTACAACCCGGAGAAATACGGTGTCGTTCAGACGGACGGAGACGGAAAAGTCCTCCACTTTGAGGAGAAGCCTCACCGGCCGCCCACGAACCTCATCAACGCCGGAATATACATCGTAAACAAGAAAGTTCTTCAGGACATATCCGAAGGCAAGGAAGTCTACTTCGAGAGGGAGGTTCTCCCGAAGTTCGTCAGTGAAGGCCAGGTGTACGCGTACAAGATGCCGCGCGAGTACTACTGGGTCGACCTCGGAACCCCAGAGGACCTCTTCTATGCCCACCAGATAGCAATGGACGAAATCTCAAAGGACAACGGCTATTTCGTCATAAAGGAGGGCGCAGAGGTTCCAGAAGACGTAGAAATAGAGGGACCGGTTTACATAGATGAGGGCGCGAAAATAGGCCATGGCGTCAAAATAAAGTCCTACACATACATAGGACCCAACAGCATCGTTGAGGACAGGGCCTACTTCAAGCGTGCAATCCTCGTGGGCAGCAACATAATAAAGAGTGAGGCAGAGATAAAGGACAGCATCCTCGGAGAGGGCGTTGTCGTCGGAAAGAGGGTTATCCTGAAAGAAAATGCCGTAGTCGGCGACTACGCCAAGATAAGGGACGACCTCGTCATCTACGGCGCTAAGATCCTGCCCTGGAAGAAGGTGGAGGAGTACGAGGCGTACATCAAGATAAAGCTCGACCCGACAAAGGTAAGGCCTGGAGAGTATCCAGATCACTGCCCGCTCGGCCTGCCGGAGTGCATTTACAAGAAGTTCAAGTCGATAGCGGGTGAGAAGCCGCCCTGCGACGAGTGCATAGAGAACCAGTGGCTGTTCTGAGCCCGTATTTTCTAATTTTTAACAAATTTTTGAGTTTTTGTAACGCTCAAATGGGATTTCAATCAAATTTACGTTTATTATTGCCACAAAACTTATATTTAAAACTGTGAATAGGTAGAACCATGAAAGTGAAAAAAAGCACCGTTGCCGTAATGTCCATTTTTATTCTAATCATCGCAAGTAGTACATATATAGCCTTAAATTTCGGAGGGCATAAACCCCAAACTTCAAAATCAAAGGACGATGATGTCACTCAATTCCAGAAAGATTCACAATATTCTCATGTCTTCACGGAAATTCTGAACGAAAGCGAGGCTATTTACGGAGACACCGACAAGCTCATCTACGGACCATACCTCTGGGATTCGCTCGATAACACTCCCCACAACTGCACCATAACGAAGAACCTAACCGTGTTGAAGGTGAGGGGGGATAAAATTTACGCCCTGTACAAAAACATCTCCCGCGAGGTAACTGGAAAGAAGAACCTCGTAGGGCTGATTCTACTCACCGACTTGAAAATGGACGTTTCAACCACACTAGGGAAGATTTCATATCTGGTGCAATCAAACTATTACAGCCCTGATGTTGAGGTCGAGTCCTGCGTACTGCTGCATCGTCTGGAAAACTTTGATAAATACAGGTCAAAGGCGGTAGCCCTATACGGGGAGCCCTGCTTTTCCTACGATTACTACCAAAATCTATCCATTAAGGTAAAGAGCTTTATCACAACCTTATACCAGCTTAGAAACAAAAACAGAACCTGGGAGATAGAGGCCAGACCTTTCCTCCAGAAATCGGTTGAAATCCTCGCCACCAACGGGACAGTCCTCAACAGATACCTGGACGATGATTATTCCCCTCAAAAGGCAGCACAATTGCTGGAGAAATTTACCAGACAGGTTAAAGGCGACCCCTACATGAATACCCTTTGGGGGTCATCACTGAATTACCTGGTCTACCACAGGGACAGCTATCTAATGTCCACAGGGAGCAACGACTCCCCCAGTGAAATTGATGAACACTATCTAGAGGTATTCTGGGCGTGGTATCATATATTCCATCCACGGTGCGTGTGATGAAAATGAAAGATCTGTGGGGTAAATTCTTCGGGGTGTTTTTTGGGGTCATAGCACTAGCTGATTTTCTGTCTCTTATCATCCTTTATCGAACAAATAATCCTGGGAAGGTTCTCCTTCTCAAAGCTTTCCCTGTGGAATACTGGGCTATTAAAGTGGGAGAAATGAGTGCTGCCCTTGCTTACATTGTTATGTGCTTCGCAGGCTCTTGTAACAGTAGAAAAACACTAGCTTTACTGGCCTTTCTCTTCGTTGCCCTCAGACTGCTCTCAAACGTCCCATTATTAGGGAATATTACAAAAATAACGTTAGGAAGCCTAATTGGTTCAGTCATAATCTACATCGGAGGAATGGCAACCATGTACAACCTCCGGAGGTGCTGAGATGATAGGTTCCTTGCTAAGAATCATTGCAAAGAAGAAGGGGTTTGTTTTAGTTTTCTTATCTCTTATCCTGGTCTCCCTCATCATATTTCATCTTGTACTTCAGGTTGGCGTTCTCGTCGATAAGAACGTGGAGTATCAATTCAGGGAGTATAGACCACATGTCGTTTACTTCACCCGCTTTACTCTGCCAAAGGCGGCCACCTCCCAGGACTACCCGCTAACCAATGATATCGGGGCATTTGAAGATTCTCTTGAAAAAACCTTGGATAATGAAAATTTCAGTGCCCACACTCTCGTTGGATTCTCATGGAGCTACATTAATCCAATCAGAGTTGGAGGAAAGCAGGTTAACATATGGTTGTATACCTCACAGATAATTTTTCATCCCTCAAAGAATTTGGGTTCAATGTTGAGAACAACCAAGGATATTTCCCTGAAAATGCGGTCGTAGTTCTGGACTCAAACCTCACGCCTGGAATGGATTCCAAAACCATTCTCTCGCGGTTCTTTGACAGGAACGTCAGCGTCCTGAACGCAACGAGAACTGCTCTGAGCTACCCTCTCCTATCCTCCAGGGATTATGGGGTTCTGTACATCCAAGTTGCCGCTCCACTGAAGGATTGGGCAGTGAACGCCTGCCTGAACCATATACGAAAATCACTCGTTGAGAGCAGTGGACTTGAGTTGCTGGTGTACACTGCCGTCAACTTTGAGCATCCAATAAACAACGTCTCAAAGCTTGAGCCAATGGTTAAGGAGACAATACCAGACCGTATCTTCCCTAAGGCCCTCTGGAACGCATATCGCGGGGTCCAGCTCTACCGCAACAGAACCGTTTACCTCGACATACGGAGTCCAACCAGCAATAGAAGGATGTTCTATTCCAACGGCACATACCACAATTACAGCACCTCAGAGCTATGGACGCTCGCTGATAACGGGTCCATTGTAATCCCAACGACCGTGTCAGTGGAACAGAAGGACATAGTGGACCTCCTAAAAGATTCAGGAGAGTACGTGCTCAAGTTCTTCGTTGGATACAGCGGGCTTTTGATGACGCTCTATCTCCCGCTGTTCATGCTCCTCATCTACGCTTCATCAAGATTCTACCAGCAATTGATGAAAGACCTCGACATCCTCTCCCTCCGGGGAATAAGAAGAAATTATTATCGGGTTGTGGATTTGGCCATCTTTGTAGCCTGCACACTGGCAGTTCTTGCTTCTTACGAGCTGGTCATCGCACTGTATAGCAAAGCCCCCTCGGCTTTGGTAGCTGGTGCTGTGATTCTTGTTTCATACTCGATAGTACTCCTTTCCAAGAAGATCAACGGAAGAGGACTAAAAAACTGTATCCTGCCATTACTGACTGCATCCTTTATACTCCTCGGCTATCTAAGGATTAACAATGAAGTTTTAATGGCCAGGGGTTGGGGTTTTCTTGTTATATTCCTGGCCTTTCTCTATGCACTAACTCCCCTCATGGGCGTGTACTATGGGGTGCTCTCAGAGCAGGTGGTAAGAAAACTCGTAGGGCTGTTCCAAAGCAGGAACCCACTGCCGTACTATGAGAGGATTCTTAAAGAATACACCCTGGTATTAGCTTTCTCCGCTTATCCTCTGGCTATAGGGCTTCTGCCCAAGCTTATATCCCTTGAAAAAGTCACTGACAGGATAGCCGGCTCCAGCGACTATTTCAATCTCGTTGGGTACAGCAACGTCTCAATCTTAGGCCTCTTGAATGAGTATTTAAAAGAACTGGCATTGATTTTTGGACTGACAGGTCTCGTTGTGGGGTTTATCCTCATCTCAGTAATGCTATCCAAATACAAAGAAGCCAAGAGATATTCAAAACTTCGCGGGATCGATGAGGCAATGCTCAAAAAACAGACCATAAGATCCCTCTTCGTTTTTGTGTTAATACTAACGGCGTCCATGGCGGTGATGCTACTCCTGGTAGCACTCTTCACCGACGCATACGTCGGCTTCAACTACACCGAGGGGAAAATAGTAGTGGAAGGCGGGAGGCTTGTCGTTAAGTCCCTCTTCAAACCGCCTCACATATTCATCTGGGGGTGATAAAATGGCCATCGTGGAGTTTGATGATGTGTTCGTGAAATACGAAACGTACACCGGCGGGGTCTTGGCATTGAGGGGAGTCACGTTTACCCTTGGGGAAAAAGAGGCAGTGGTCCTCATGGGGCCTTCGGGAAGTGGAAAGACGACGGTTCTAAAAGCCATTCTAGGGCTGGTTCAGCCGATGCACGGCTTCGTCAGGGTGTTCGGGGTTGAACCTAAAGATGAGAAGGAAGCCCTTTCAGTACGGAGAAGACTTGGTTACCTCACTCAAGAGGGCACCATGATAAACGAGCTCACTGTATGGGAGAACACAGTTTTCTATGCCCAGGGTCGGGGCAAAAAGCTGGACGAAAAAAAGGTCAGAGAGCTAGCTGAAAAGCTAAACATCGGGGAAATTCTTGATAAGCACCCCAACCAGCTCAGTGGGGGAGAACTGAAAAGGGCAGAACTCCTGATGGTCCTCTCAGACGGGCCGGAGCTACTCCTCTTAGACGAGCCCACTTCAATGCTCGACGCCGAGAACTCAATGATAATAGTCGAACTCCTCTCCGAGCTCAAAGGAAAAGTGCCGATGCTGATAACATCCCACGATCCGAGGTTGAGGGGAATAAGCGACAGAGTGCTGGCAATAGTCGGGGGTGAGCTCAAAAAGGACTGGAGGGACTAAATCTTTCTTTTATCAACACCTCAGCCTTGGATTGTACTCCAGCAGGCTCTTTCCGTTTTTAAAAATCCTTATCGTTCCGCTCTCGGAGAGGCTTATTGAGACCGCCTCTGTGAGTTTGGTGATTCCCGCTGCTGCGATGTGGCGGCTTCCGAGGCCCGGCGGGAGTTTCAGATCGAGCGATTTTGGATCGACATCCAGATAGACGCCGGCGGAGTTTATCCTGCCGGTCGAACTTATAATGAAGGCCCCGTCCAGCTGTGCGAACTCCTTTATGACCTCACGGCTGTTGTCATCAAGGACGTTGATCCTGTGCCCCCTGAATGGGTTGGGAAGCATGCTGTGGGAGTGCCTGAGGACGTTCTTAACATCACCCACGACGAATATCGTGCCAACTGGATATCCTTCCCTTCCCTCCACACTGAGCTCTATGGATATCTCCAGAAGGCGCTGAATCACCCTCCCTCGCTGGGAGAAAAATTCCCCCACGGTAAAGGCATCCCTGACCGCAGATTTAAGCCCAACAGAAGTTGGTGTAACGTAGACGAAGTTTTCACCTTCCACTAAGATTTCATGTTCAATTAAAAAAGCCGAAACCAAGTTGAGCGAGCTCTCAAGGTCCAGGTTGCGTGGGACGGGAAGCCGTATGATTCCCGATCCAACCTCAAAATCCGGACCTAGAAAAACGGCTGTGATACCTAACGAAGAGAGGGTTTCCTTAACTCCCGCGGGAGGGCTGTCTATGAACACAACTACCCTAGAATCAGCGCCGTCTATTAAGGTCAGTGCCGCCTTCACCAGGATTTCGTGGATTGTCATTTTTCCAAACCCACCCCATTTATCCCGGATAACTATTAAAAATTTTGCCGCCTGTTACTAACCGTCCGAAATTAGGCAAGCTTAAAAAGGAATGGGGGTATAACCCTAAGGGATACATATGGCACAGAAGATGAGGGTTGTCGTGGCACTAACAGGTGCAAGTGGAAGCGTTTACGGCCTCAGGATAGCGGAGAGACTAAGGGAACTGGGACATGAGGTCATCCTCCTGGCATCAAAGACTGGCATTAAGGTAGCGAAGCACGAACTTGGAGTGGATATAACTCCTGACTATGATGAAGAAAACCTCTTCGCCCCCATAGCATCCGGTTCGTACAGTTTTGATGCCATGATAATAGCACCATGCTCGATGAAGACCCTCGCAGCTATAGCCTCAGGAATGGCCGATAACCTCATAACAAGAGCAGCAGACGTGGCGTTGAAGGAGAGGAGGAAACTCGTTCTTCTGATCAGAGAAACTCCACTTCACGTTATCCACATTGAGAACATGCTGAAGGTGGCACGCGCCGGAGGGATAATTATGCCAGCATCCCCAGGGTTTTATACAAAACCCAAGACCTTGGAAGATATCGTAAACTTTATAACCGGAAGGGTACTTGACCAGATTGGGATTAAAGACAGCGTGTACCAGAGGTGGGGTGGTTCAAATGATTCAGCTGGATGACCTGGACAGGGCGATTCTCAGACTTTTGAAGGAGGACGCGCGGCTAACAATATCAGAACTCGCGGAGAAACTGGACAGACCGGAGTCTACGATCCACTTCAGGATAAAGAAGCTCCTCGAGAAGGGAGCCATAGACCACTACACAATCCTGCTCGGAGAAGACCTCAGACCTAAGAAAACCGCCCTTGTGGTGCTCCAAGCTGAGACTCCCATAATCGAGGACTTCCTCGAGAGGTACGTGAACCACATTATGAGAACCCTATCTATGATTTCAAACGTCTTGTGGGTAGCAAAGAGCGGAAAAGATACCGTTATAGCCCTCATAGGTGGAGAGGACGACGAAAACCTCAGCGAATTTATAGAGGAAAACATCAGAACACTGCCAACCCTCAAGAGCGTCTACGTGTACAAAATCGACGAGATCAAGAAGGGAGAGGATTTAATCGGCTTCCTCAGCAACATCTGAGCGGTGATTCCATGGAAATAGAAGTCAAGTTCCGCGTAGACTTCGACGAGATTAGGAAAAGGATAGAATCACTCGGAGCGTCCTTCGCAAGGGAGGAACTCCAGGAGGATATTTACTTTTCTATTCCCCTCCCCAATCTCCTGCGGGTTAGAGGGATTGCCAACCTCGGAAAGGCGTTTCTAACGTACAAGCGCATAGAAGACCCCGGCAGGAATGAGGAGTTCGACGAGCTTGAGGTCGAGGTCTCGGATTTCGATATCACAGTTGAAATTCTTAAGCGCCTCGGCTTTGAGGAAGACGTCGTGGTGAAGAAGCGCCGCCTAGTTTACAAGCGTGGAGATGTCACCTTCGAACTGAGCGAAGTTGAGGGGCTCGGCGACTTCCTTGACATCGAAGTTCTCAGCGACGACGTTGGGTACGCGAAACGGAAAATCTGGGAGATAGCCGGAAAGCTTGGACTTGGTGAGGAAGACGTTGAGCCGAGGCTCTACCAGGAGCTGATACAGGAGAAAATGGGACAGGGCTGACCTCCTCCCCGCCCTAAAGGGCGAGGCTTTCAAAAGAAAAAAGTAAAAAGAAACCCGCTCTCCCCTCAGCGCGCCGTGGCAACTATCTTTATGATGTCGTTGAACTCCAGCTCGTAGTCCTCACCAACGCGCCTGTGGGTTCTGGCGTTGACCGCATAGAGAAACGTCTTTCCGAGGTCGGTGTGCACCTTGTATGCCAGGTCTCTCGGCGTTGAGGTCTTCGGGAGCAGGTGGACGTGGGGCAGAACGTTCCCGAACTGGTCGGTGAGCTTGTGCTCGTCCTCAACCGGGTAGACTGGAATGAGCTTCAGAAGCTCGAACGTAGCCGTGTTTATGACGTCCTGAACGCCGGTGGAGCCAAAGCGGTTAAGAACCTTCTCCTTTATGAGCCCCAACGCCTTCTCCTGCTTGGGACTCATCTTCTTTATGATTTTAAAGTCAGATCTGCCAGACACGTAGTCTATGAAACCCGCCTTTGCCGCCTTCCTGAGGGTGAGTTCGGCGGCGGCGCTCGTGGGGATTACGATGTAGCCCCTGCTCTTGCCCTTCTTAATCAGACGCTCTATCTGTGCATCGGCGGCGGCATCTGCCTTGTTGGCCGCGATGATTATCGGCTTGTTGACCTTTCGAAGCTCCCTGACGAAGGCCATTATGTCCTCCTCGCTCCACTTGGTAGGGTCTTCATCGAGTCCAAGCCGGTGGATGGCCTCAAAAGCGTCCTCCTCTGTTATGCCAATGCCAGTCAGCTGGTCCGCTATGGCTTGGGCGAGCTTGAGGTGCTGGAGCTTTATCCTCTTGGAGAACTTGTCCCAGTTCTTGTGGAGAATGCCGTAGATCCAGTAGTCTATCTCCCTCTCGAGGAACTCGATGTCTTCAATGGGGTCATGGTGGTCGGTGGGGTTCCCCTCCGCGTCCGTCTTCCCCGTCGCGTCTATGACATGGATGAGCGCCGAAGCCATCCTCAGGTCGTCGAGGAACTTGTTGCCCAGACCACGGCCCTCATGGGCACCGGGGACGAGACCGGCAACGTCTATTATCTTTATTGGAATGAGCGCCTTCCCGTCTTTGTACTCGTAGTTCTGCGGGTTCGGTGTGCAACCAAGTTCTTTACACGGGTGCTCGACTATCGCGTAGGTAACTCCAACGTTGGCGTCAATCGTCGTGAATGGATAGTTAGCAATATCAACGTCAACGAGGGTAGCCGCTGAGAAAAAGGTTGATTTTCCAACGTTTGGTTTTCCCACAACGCCTATCTCCATATACCCACCACCGGGCTAAATTGGCGGGAGGGTTTTAAGGGGTTTTGGTGGAAGAGATGGTACTCACGGACCCGTCGGAAACTTGTTTAAAGACGCTAATCTTATTAACCTTAGGAGGGTATAGGATAACCGGCTGCAGGAACGGCCAACAGGCAATAGAGTTAAAAACATGAACGCTGTTAAGAGTTAATGAACCCCATGGGGAGGTGAATGACTGTGAAATCCAAAGGGGAATTTAAAAGGTTGAAAAACAGGAAGCTTCAAACGCTTCCTCTGATACTCCTGTTGCTCGGAAGTCTGCTCTGGTTCGGCGGTTACGCCGCCGCCAGTGGCTCTACTGGAAACGGCTTCTTCTGGGCAGGGAAATACAGTGCGGAGCTCAGCGGATTCGTCTCAGCTGCTTACGGTGATTCGGGCCTCATATTCACTGGCTGGCTCAACGGTGCCGGCGTCAACCACTCGGACGCGTGGCTCGTTAAACTCAACGACGATGGCAGCATATCCTGGCAGAAGGCTGCTGAAGGGAACTACGGCCTTTCAGACATCGAGGCTACTGACGGGGGATACATAGCAGTCGGCTGGGCCAACGGTGCTGGAATATCGCAAAGCGATGCCTGGATTGTAAAACTTGATGGCGATGGAAACGTGCTCTGGCAGAAGGCCGTTGGAGGAGCCGGTGCCGATGTTGCCAAGGCGGTCTCCGTTAATGCCTTCGTTGGAGACTACAACGGAATGCCATGGATAGCTACGTTTAACGAGAACGGAAGCATAGTCTGGGAGAAGGTCCTCAAGGGCGACGGCAAGTACGGCTTCACCAGCATATACACTGACGAATACAACGGAAGAAAGTACTACTACATCGTTGGTTGGGCCAACGGTGCTGGCATCTCCCAGAAAGACGCCTGGCTCCTTAAGTTCAACGAGAACGGAAGCAAACTCTACTGGCAGGAGAGGGTCGCTAGCGCGGGCAACGAAGAGGCAACCTCCATCACCATGATTCCTGGAGGAATACTCGTCTCGATAGTCACCGACAATGGAACCATCCTCGCCAAGTTCCATTACGATGGCTACTTCAATTGGGCCAAGTTCTATCCGGGAGTTAAGATAAACAGACTCATCAACACTGGAGACAATGTTATAGCCGCCGGCGAGATGAACGGCGACGGCTTCGTTATGAAGGTCGACTACAATGGTAATGTCCTCGGCGCGGTCACTTACGGCAAGGAGGGAAGTGAAAGCTTCAGCGCACTCTCCATCGGTGGGAACAAAGCCTTCCTCGGCGGAAGGATGGGTGACAACGCCTTTGCCCTCGGAGTTCCTCTCGACAGCCTGAGGATACCTGTCTGTGGACTCGTGAAGGACGTCAGCATAACACCACAGGACGTCAACCTCACCGTTGTCAAGACCGACCTCACTCCGGAGGACGTTAACACCACTGAGAAAACTACCTCGGCCCAGTTCGTCGAGACCTCAGCCCAGTTCCAGCAGCTTAAGGCAATCAAGGAGCTCTTCTCAGTTAGCGACCCGGTTGGTGACGATCACGGGCCAGGAACTTACACTTACCCAACCAACCCGGTATTTAATCAGACCGGCCTCTTCGACCTCACGGGAATGAGCGTTTACGAAACCCCCGACAGCTACGTCTTTGGATTCCACTTTAAGAACCTTGGTGGTAACCCGTGGAACGCTCCAAACGGTTTCAGCCTCCAGATCATAGAAGTGTACCTCGACTTCAAGAAGGGCGGGAACACTTCTGCCATCAAGCTCGCCGCTAACGGTCCAGGAAGCAACGTCCAGCTTGACCCGAACCACCCGTGGGACCTTGCCTTCAGAGTCTTCGGCTGGGGCAAGTACCTCGTCCTCCCAAACGGCACAGTCCTCAATGATATAAACGTGTCAAGCGACCTCTCAACCAATACAATACTGGTCACAGTCCCCAAGAAATACCTCAACATAACCCCAGACACTTTCGTCGCAGTTCTTGTTGGTTCACAGGATGGGTACGGTGTTGATCAGTGGAGGGCTGTTGGTGTTAACGCGTCACAGTGGGTTATTGGTGGTGCTGATCCCAACGCGGTTATCGCTGGAGTCGCCCCGCGCGTCATGGATCTCCTCGCTCCCGCTTGGTTCAAGCCGACTCAGGAGGAACAGCTCAAGAGCTACGATGCCAACAACAGCAAGCTCGCCACCGTCCGCATGGTTCCACTTTCAGAGAACTACGGCATGATAAGCGTTTACTCAACTCCTGCCGGAGCGACCGTCAGCATCGACGGTAAGAACGTTGGAACCTCGCCGGTCAAGTACTACCTCGTGCCTGCTGGGAACCACACGGTTAAGCTTTCAATGAGCGGTTATAACACTTACGAGACTACCATTACTGTTGAACCGATGAAGGAGGCTGTAGTTAACACCACTCTTGAGAAGAGCGTTGGTTACCTGACCCTCACCAGCACTCCAAGTGGAGCTACTGTCTTCATCGACGGAAAACAGGTTGGAACAACCCCGCTCAACAAGTACGAGCTCGAACCTGGAACCCACCTCATCACCCTCAAGATGAGCGGGTACCAGAACAAGACTATCGTAGTCAAGATCACCGCAGGGAAGGAGATCACCAAGAGCGTTACCCTTGAGAAGCCGAACGGCTACCTGACCCTCACCAGCACTCCCTCAAACGCCACCGTCATAATTGATGGAAAGGATGTTGGAACGACCCCACTCAACAAGTACGAACTCGCCCCAGGAGACCACACAATTGTCCTCACAAAGGAGGGATACCAGAACAAGACTCTGACCGTAACCATCAACCCCGGCAAAGAAACCAACCAGAGCGTCACCCTCACACCACTCAACGGTTACCTCACCCTCACTAGCGATCCAAGCGGTGCTACAGTCATTATCGACGGAAAGAATGTTGGAACGACCCCACTCAACAAGTACGAACTCGCCCCAGGAGACCACACAATTGTCCTCACAAAGGAGGGATACCAGAACAAGACTCTGACCGTAACCATCAACCCCGGCAAAGAAACCAACCAGAGCGTCACCCTTGAGAAGATTCAGACAACAACCTCAAGCACCACGACAACTACAACCACTACCACGACAACCAGCAGCTCAAGCAGTAAGAAGGGGACGAGCATCTGCGGTCCGGCGGCTATCGTCGGCCTCGCCATCGTGCCGCTCCTCCTCAGAAAGAGGAAGTGAAACCTTTTCCATTTTTCTTCTACTTTTGCGATTTTTCTGGATATCTCGCATAGCTTCAAAGAACAACGGTTCTCAAGGCCTAACTAAGCTCGTGGCATTCATCGCATCAAAGAAGAGCTTTTATTGCGTCATCGAGAGGGATTGTGTGCTCACCCAGAGAACCCAGGAAATCCGCCGGAGCCCTCAACAGAGAGAGGTTCATGCGGTAGTGCCCCCTGTACGCAGCAGTTCTAGCGACTATGAGATAATCAAAGAGCTCAGGTAAGAGGAAGTAGTTCCTGAACTCCAATGGAAGGTCGAGTTCATTGAGTGACAGTGGGGAATGTGTCAGAATCAGGGTAACGCCCTTTTCTCCAGCAGTTTCGACTGCCTCAACAATTCCATCCGCGGAGATACCCTTAAGAAGAGGAAACCCTGCCACAACGAACGACGCCCCCCCCTCCACAGAGTTCAGGGCATCCAGCACCGTTTGAAGACGGAATGCCTTCCCAAAGTAAAAACCCTCCAAATTGTCCTTTACCCTGCGGAGGAGAGACGGGGAAAATCCACCTCCAACGTTCACGTGATAAACAGCTCCTCTCTCAAGGAGAGATGCCTCGGTGTACGCGAGAAAGACTGCCTCAGCGTGTTCGTCGGAGAAAAGAACACCCAGACTACTCCCCAGGTTGATTCCAAAGGGAAGAGCCTCAAACGGTTTAACGACCTCTGATTCCTCCGGGGTCTGGAATATGAGTCCCATCAAAGAATAAAGAAGCAGTGAAGGTATTTATACCTTGCGGATTTAGAGGACTGCAACCACGAGTACCTTAAGCAGGAAAAATACCACCGCCGAAACTACCCATGCAAGGATTCCCGCCAGAAGTGCTCGTAGCCATCCCGTGTTGAACACAACCTTAACAACCCAGAGAGCTGCCAGCAGGGCGAGGAGCACGTTGATACCCGGCAGGAAGAAGAACACCGCAGCAATAACGACAAAGACCACCCCTCCCCCGATCATCGCCACGAAGGCTTTTCCCAGCGTGGGATCCCTGATACCCGCCAGTTTTGCACCGATGAATAGGAAGTAAGCCGAAATAAGCAACGAGATGAAGAGCACTCCAAAAGCAAGACTAATGCTGAGACCAACAAGACCCGGAATAGCCAGACCATGCATGTTACATCACCACTCATATTAGGTGACGCTGGTTATTAACTTTCTCTAACGCCGAGAGAACCTCTTCGAAGGGGGCCTCCGTTTTGATGGAAGTGGGCGAGAAGTGGGTCCTCGTTGTTCTATACCCCCTGCTCAGGAGTTCATCGATGAGAGCTTGGAGCTTTGGGATACCAACCCCGGTACGTCTGGCCAGAGCATGGGTGTCATAATAGAACGGAACGTCCAACTCGGAGCTGAGAAGGGACAGGAATTCGGTTGTCTTGAGATCCCCCAAGGGGTGTTCCAGACTCAGCTCATGGAGAGATTGGACAAAAGCATCGTCCTCGAGCGGGCCCAGCCAGAGTGGTCCTGCCGCACCAGGAGTAGTGGGAAGGAGACCCATGGAGTACTCAAACTTCCCAGATTCGTCCTGCCAAAGGTATCCCAGCGTTGAAAGGCTTTCATCCGCTTTTCTGGCACCGTTCACGACTTTTAGAAAGACCCTAAAGTAGTGATCACGATAATAGGCCAAGAGAACCTTAATCCCCATGTCGTATTTGGCAGCGTAGCGGACGACGGTTCCTATCAGTATCCTAAGCCCCACCTCGTGGCAGAGCTCACCCCTCAGAGGCTCAGCCAGGTACTTCCTCCTGCAGGCGTTCCTGTATGCACCGCAGAGGACGCCAGTGTCCGTGGCGGTTATCCCAAGGATCCCTTTCCTTCTGACCGTGCGGAGGGCGGAGTCCAGAAAGGGTGCGGGGGAGCCGAACGGGTCAAGGTCAACGAAGTCAAAGTACCTGAACATAGCTGACATGAGTGCGTTGGCATCCGACCTCCTCACGAGGATTCTCCTTCTATCCACACTAACCTCAGCAGAATCGCCCTCTACAACCGGTCTCACACCAAAGTTAAGCTCGATGTTCTGTAGTATCAGACCAAAGGCCTCCTCACTGAGATCGTTCAACCACACCTCCTCGACAGGGGTTTCAAGGGCATACCTTATTCCCCTAACTCCCGTGGCCGAAAAAGCATCCAGGACTTTCCGGGGAGCGAGGGTCTTTACGGCGAAAACGCTGATGTCACGGTTTAACCTCATAAGGGGATTGTAAAAGACGGGTGAATCATATATCCTCCCCGCCAGGGGAACCTTCAGCCTCGCAAGCCCCTCCGCTACTTCCACGATCTCCACCACTCTCACCGAAGCAGGAGTATACTCCAAGGTTTAAAGGGTTTCGACTCTTCCCCGATTCATCCAAACCCTAATATACGGGGAGACCCAAATTAGACCAGTGTCCCCGATGTTAGGTTTCATGAGGAGAAAGAAACTCAGGAGAGAAGCGGAAGAGGAAGCCCTTCTACATATCAGTGATACCCCAGAGAGCGCATACCCCTTCATAGTCACGGTGATAAAAGAGCTCAAGCCAGAGTACATAGTCCACACCGGTGACCTCGTTGACAACGTGAAGCTTGAGAGGAGGCCGGAGCTAAAGCCCCTCTATGAGGGGGGCCTTAGAAAGCTCGCGAGAATCCTGAAGGGCTCCGGGGCGGAACTTTACATCATTCCGGGCAACGAGGATGACGGGGAGCTACTGAAGGAGTTTTTCGGTGAATCCGTCCTCCAGCCGGGGAGCATTGTAGATATAGGAGGGATTAAACTCGCCCTCGGGCATAAGCCGGAGGACGTCATCAAAAAGGAAGCGGACTTCAGGCTCTACGGCCACAACTTCAAGACGATCCCGCGGGGCTTAAACGGCCTGAAGAGCATAAACGTGCTGTTTCTCCCAAGCGGCCGCGTTGTTAGAATAGGTTACCCAACGGGGACCGATACCTATAGGGGATACAAACTGTGGAGGAGTTTGTGATGAAGTTCATGCGCTTTGGTCCCTCGATACTATTCCTGAGGACTTCTCAAGTGGTGGAAGTGAAAAACTGGATACAGGGGATTTTCGGAGCCCAACCGATTCCAACGGACGAGGCGATAAAGGAGAGCCGCGAGTTTGAGACGGTTCTTTTCGTTACTCCAATGGGAGAAGAGAAAACGATACCTCCGGACTCGGGTTTTCTGATACCGGACTCCGCAAGGGCGGTTCTCGCGGCACTGATAAATAGCGGACTCCCGATTGAAAAGGTCCAAGCCGAGAGCTCCATAATCTTCCTTAGGGTTCCTGAGAAGGTCGATGACGCCCTGAAACTATTGGCGGGGAAGTTTAATGGGGAGGCAGCTTCCCTTGAGGAAGCGCTGGACGAGGGAGAAGTTCACGACACAATAATAGCGATCACAAAAAAGAGACTCTCCAGCCCAATCGGGCCCGAGGAGGTCGAAGGGACAGTCCTCGTAAGGGAGCGCTTTCTCAGGGTTTACAGAGAGCTGAGCGTAGACGCTCCCCTTCTGCTCCTAAGGCTTATGCCTGAGTGGAAGGAGATTACGATTAAGATGTACGACACTGAAAAGCAATACGATGAAAACATCGAAAGGCTGATGCTCGTCTTAGAGGACCTTGACCTTGGTTTCGTCGTCGGTGAAGGCTGGGACTGGGACTATCCAAGACCGTTCATGCGCGTTCCCGTCTACAAGCTCAAGCTCCTGACGTGGGAAGACCCGGTTAGGGTGAAGTTCTTCCTGAAGGGACTCGAGTACAGGGGCTACAGCAGGTTCTGCGACATAGACGTCTTCGTTGAGGGCAAGAAGATAGATTGGGTCAAGCTGGGAAAGTTTGATTCCAAGTTCGAGCTGGCCAAGGCAGCGAGGGAAGAGCTGGAGAAGCACCTAAGTGAAGATGTGAAGAAAAGACTGCACGAAATAGAGGAGAAGCTTTTGAAAGATACCGAGGAGGAGAAAGCTAAAGCTTCCTGAGCTTTGCAACAAAGAAGCCGCTCATCCCATGCTTGTCCGGGTAGAAGCGCCTTGCCTTCTTTATTTCCTGGCTAAGCTCAATTCCAAAGGGCTTTATTAAAGCCGGCTCACCATATCTCAGCGGTAGGAGTTCAACCTCAAAGTTGTCCAGAACCCACTGGACAACGAATTCATTCTCCTCCGGCTCAAGGGAGCAGGTTGAGTAAACCAGAATTCCTCCCTTTTTCAGCGCCCCCAACCCCTTCTCAAGGAGCTTCATCTGGAGACCCTGGCAGAACTTCACATCATCCATCGTCCTATTCGCCTTCCTCTCCGGGTTCTTGTGTATCGTCCCAGAGCCTGTGCAGGGAGCATCGAGGAGTATTTTGTCGAACTCAACGCCGAGCTCGCCTATGTGGAGGGAAGAGCTGTGGAAGAGGATAGTGTTGGTAACGCCCAGCCTTGACAGGTTGAGCCTCGTCTCCTTCAGCCTCTCCTCGCCGACGTCGAAGGCGTAGATTATGCCTTCATTCTCCATCAGCTGGGCCATATAGGAGGTTTTCCCTCCGGGGGCGGCGGCCATGTCTGCAACGACCTCGCCGGGCTCCGGTTCCAGGGCCACTGGAGGATACATCGAGCTCGCTTCCTGAATGTAGAGGAGGCCGGAGAGGTATTCAGGAGTTGAGGTTATCGAGAAGGGCTCCCTCATGAGGCAGAAACCTTCCCTAGCCCAGGGGACTCTCTTAAACTGGAAGCCCTTCTTGTTGAGGAGCTTTGTGAGCCTTGGAACCTCTATCCGGAGGGTATTGATGCGGAAGCACCTCGGCAGAGGTTTTTCCATTGCATTGGCTATCGCTAAGGCCCTTTCCCCCCAGAGCTGGTAATAGCGTTCTGCGAAGGCCTTTGAGTAGCCGAGGCTGAAGAGACGTTCGAGCATGTTGGGAGTTGGGGGAGGGGTTTAAAGAGTTTTAGCTTTAGGATATAATATTGAATCAAAAAGTGGGAAAATGTCAAAAGATTTTAGCCACTGTTAGTTATGTCTGCATCCACACTTACACCTGACTCCCCATCGTTGAGGAAGATAACACAGTAGTTTCCAGGATGTGGTAATGAGGTAGAGATTTCGTCAGTCTTTTTCCATATAATGGAGCTCCCATAATTAGGAGGTTCCCCGGTGTTATCATGAAAATATGACTCATAGTATTCATCGACTATGTAAATCTTTAACTGATCCCCATAATGTTTTGTGATTTTAATGTTAAGCCATTTTGATGGATAGTAATGGCATATAGCTCTATAGTATCCTGGAGGAATCACCAGATCAGTCTTAGAGATATGGATTGTAAAGAATCCAGATGTTTCTATGATCTTTGAAACTGGATGGTAACTGTAAGTGTTATCAATTACATGGTAAATAGAAAGTTTAACCGATATTGAACTATCACTGTTGTGATTAGCAACTGCAACACAAAATCTACCCAATATTGGGTACTCATTAGATAGATTAGCAGTTAACACGTCCTTTGCACTTAGGGCAGTGTAATAGGAAAAGTTTAGTTGTTTGAACCCACTGAGATCGTTATACCCCAAGGTGTATATAGAGAAAGGTTTGTCATTGAGGCTGTCTGCTATTATCCTCAATTTGATATCTGATGAATCCCAGCAACTTACAAAATACTAATATGGCTCAATAGAAATAACTGAAGTATACAATAGTTTCTCTCTCGGAGATTCAGTGGTTGTTGTAGTGTATCCCTGCTGTTGTCCCCACATGTTTGTATTACTATAACCTGTATCCCCACTACTTGAACCGGTTATACAGCCAGATATTATTACAACTAAAGATAGAACTAAAAGTAAAAATCCTCTTTTTACTAAACTATTTGCCATATGATCCCTCCGTGGAAGTTATCAGTCTTGTCTTTGTGCATAGAGTACTTTAAAAGATTTCCTTAAAAACATTATTGAGATAATAGCAGGGGTATTAAAGACTAAAAGTCTAACCTAAAAAATAAATAATCAAACAATCAGATCTTAATCCCGCCCATGACGAGGGCCATAACGGCCTTCTGGGCGTGGAGCCTGTTCTCGGCCTCGTCGAAGACGACGCTGTTCGGGGAATCAACGACGTCGTCGGTGACCTCTTCTCCCCTGTGGGCCGGGAGGCAGTGCATGAAGATGTAGTCCTTCTTGGCGTGCTTGACGAGCTCCTTGTTGACCTGGAAGGGCATGAATATCTTTCTCCTCTCCTCGGCCTCGGCCTCCTGTCCCATGCTCGCCCAGACGTCGGTGTAGATGACGTCGGCGTCCTTGACGGCCTTGACCGGGTCGTGGAGGAGCTCGAAGCTTCCACCGCTCTCGGCGGCGTTCTCCTCGGCCCACTTAACGACCTTCGGATCAGGCTCGTAGCCTTCGGGGGTAGCCACAACCACGTTGGCACCGAGCTTGGTTCCGGCTATTATGAGTGAATGAGCCACGTTGTTTCCATCGCCGACATATACAACCTTAACGCCCTGAATCCTGCCCTTCTTCTCGAGGATGGTCTGATAATCGGCGAGGGCCTGGCACGGGTGACTGAAGTCCGAGAGGGCGTTTATCACCGGGACGCTGCCGTACTTGGCGAGATCCTCAACGTCCTTGTGGCCGTAAACCCTCGCCACTATCCCATCGACGTACCTGCTGAGAACGCGGGCGGTATCTGATATGGTCTCCCCCCTCCTGAGCTGGAGGTCGTTGGCATTGAGGTAGAGGCCGTAGCCGCCGAGCTGATAGATGCCAACCTCAAAGCTGACGCGGGTCCTCGTTGAGGGCTTCTGGAATATCATTCCAAGCGTTTTTCCCTCGAGAACGCGGTGCGGATTTCCAATCTTGTTCCAAATCTTCATCATCTCGGCCGTCTTAAGAATAGTCTCAATCTCCTCCCTCGTGAAGTCTTGGAGGCAGAGAACATCCCTTCCTGCGAGGCTAACCACCATGTGCATCACCGTCTAAAGCTGGGGAGCGAATTTAATAACCCTTTCGTCGGAAAAGCCCCCCATATAGTGAAGGGAATTTGAAAGGACCTCAAATGCCTTTACTAATGTCAAGGTTCATTGGTTTATCAGTGTGGCAGGATAGACAGGTATTCTTGGGGCTTATGTTTATCAAATCCCCTTCCTTTCGAAGATCTTACCAAGTGTGGCAGGGGAGAAAATATAAGGAGAAACTCCATTGAAACTCAGGTGAGAACAGTGGACAATGGAATAAGGGTAAAGCTTGTCAATTATACAAAAAAACCGCTCGAAACTGTCACATGGGCGGCTCTCATAAGCTACTGGGATGGATGGGAAACCGAAGCCTTCGAGCGTATGGATGGGAGCGACGTTGAAATGCATCTCCCACGGGTTCTCGGCTACGGGCACGAGAGCATCCTAGAGCACGCGACGCTCACCTTTGCCATCGAGGGCTGTTCTCGCGTTTGTTCGCACCAGCTTGTTCGTCATAGATTGGCAAGCTATACCCAACAGTCACAGAGATACCAGTTTGTTTCTTCAGTGAAAATCAAAGAACACAGGCTTCCAGAACCGGAGGGAGAGAAAAGGAATCCTCACTGTAAACTCACGATAAATCAGGAGAGAGAAATAGTCAGATGGTACTTAGAGGATGGCCTATCCACGTGGCAAATAGGGAAAATAGTGGGCCTTCACCCGACTTCTGTGCTGTCAATACTCAAGGCCTATGGGGTTACCCCCCGGAAGGCCGGGGAGGTGTACAACGGTAGGTTTATCCATGAAACATTCTTTGAAACCATAGACACTCCCGACAAGGCGTACATCTTAGGTTGTATAATGGCGGATGGCAGCATTAACGATCAGAGAAATGCCCTCGTCATAGACCAGAAAAACCTTGAAAAAACCCTGCTCATAGAAATTGCGGAGCGTATTGGAAAGGGAATAAGGGTCAGAACCCAGAAGGGAAGGGATACGCTTAGAATATGGGTTGGAAACAAAAAACTCATTGAAGACCTTAAAAAATGGGGTGTCTCTGAGAGGAAGGCAAAAATCCTGAGTTTTGACAGGATTATCGAGGGAGTTCCAAGAAAGCTCTGGCCCGATTTCCTCAGAGGCTACCTTGATGGGGATGGATACATTAAAGTTGTTTTCAAGGACGGCGCCTTCCAGAGGGCGGAAGTCACTTTTGTCAGCTCAAGCAAGAAGGCACTGGAAGACACGATGTTCATGTTGAGTGAGCTTGGGCTTCCCAAGGGGACCCTGAAATGCTACGAAGATCAGAGGATTGGATATCTCAAGTACGGCAAAAACAAAAAATCCGAAGAGTTGCTGAGGCTTCTCTATGAAGGGGCAGACCCATTTCTCGTCAGGAGGGCCAACATACTCAAAGTCCTCGCCGTTGTCCCGGAGTTAAGGAAGGATATTGGGAACGCCATAAAGAAAAAGCTCGAAGAGTACGAGTTCACAATACCAGACAGTGTCCTGGAAGATCCCTTTTTAGCGTACCAGTGGTATGACCTGATGAGAGACGCGCGAGAGATTTACATAAAATCCGTCCAGGCCGGGATTCCAAAGGAGGATGCCCGCTTCATACTCCCCCAGGCGGTTAGGACGAAGATAGTTGTCACCATGAACCTCCGCGAGCTGAAGCATTTCCTGGGATTGAGGGCCTGCGAGAGGGCCCAATGGGAGATAAGGGAAGTGGCCTGGAAGATGCTCGAGGAGATAGCGAAGAACGACGAGCTGAGGCCGATAATAGAGTGGGCGAAGCTTGGGCCGAGGTGCATCCAGATCGGCTACTGTCCTGAGGGCGAGCTTATGCCCCCGAACTGCTGGAAGAGGACGAGGGAGAGGTGGAAAAGTCTTTTAGAGGGCTATTTGAAGTGATTGTTATACAAACGTATCTTTTTGTAAAGTTCATCTTTAAATTTAATTTAAAAACAAAAACGTTTATAGCCTCAGCGTAGTATTAAAATTCAGGTGAGAGACTGATGGAGATAACCCAATTCTTTTCAAAAATCAGGCCAGGTGAGACTGTTATTCTGGAGCATGAATCAGCGGCGGTACCCTCCTACGCCCTCTATCGGCTACTTAAAGATGCTACCGAAAAGGGCAACAACATACTCGTAGATGACTTTCTGGACACCCTTCACGTATACAAGACCCACATCGAACTCTCCGGACTGGACGTTTCCATTTTCGACCGGATACCCGTCATAAAAATCGGAGGCATAATCGATATCGGCAACGTCGTGGGGAGAGTGAGTCCGAGAAGGGGGGTGATACTGCGCAAGGAGTACGAGAAGGTTTACTCCGAGGTGATTACTGAGGAGGAAGTTACTATAAACCCTGTGTTGGGCCTGGAGAAGATTCTCATCTTTGCGGATGACAAGGTGGAGCTCATGGAAACCCTGGCACAGATATCCCTCAGACTTGGAGATAAGCGGCGCATAGCGATATACTTCATAAACAAAGACATCCTAAACGAGGTGAATCCCGTAGCTACTCCGATAATTGAATTCATGAGCACAACCCTCGTTGAAGTGAAGAAGAAGGGCAGGGTGTACACCTTCGAAGTGCTTAAGTCCACAACACCAGAGATAGATGGAATGACGTTCAACTATGACCTAGATAAAGTTGAGTGAGTCACACGACTGCCTTTTTCAAAATTTTCAGCTTGATGGATATGTATTCCATTAGGTGCGAGAGGACCAGAGGATGTCCATTTCTTCAATAATCTGAATAGGTAATTGTCGGTCTTTCAAATTTCTCTCGATTTACTGGCATGATTTGACACTTATCCAAATTCTCAACGAAAAACTTGATAACCAGCTCTGGAATTAATAGTTACGGTGATCAGAATGGGGATGGTACTTGACATTGAGCTCACGATTAACTTGACAAACTTCGAGATCATGAAGACCATTGTTGAGAAGACGATAAAAACAAGAAGTAGATCAGAGGTATGGCTCAGTGTAGAGCGGAGCCAGAAAGAGCTCGAAAGCTGCAACGGGCATCTCGATGCCCCAGTTCTCTAAGACAGCCGGGTGCACCTCCCCTATGACTCCAATTGTTTCTCCGTTGACGATGATCCTACCGACCCTACCCGGAATGAAGCTCGGGTGTTCCGCCTCTTCAAGCTCATACTCGAAGCCGAGGTGCCTCCTCACTGAGTCGAGGATTTCTTTTGCTTCTGTAAACGTCACGCGCGGGTGTGCCAGAGCCACCGCCAGCTTGCTCTCGCTGACGGTCTTCGTCTCCCTGCCCTCGTCTATGAGGGTCGCCTTCCCCACCTCGAAGAGCCTCTGCGGGTACTCCTCATGGGTGTTCTGGCTCAGGAAGTCGAGAAGGCTGGGTATGAGCCAGTTCCTAAGGGCCGACCACTTCGGGCTTATCGGGTTTTCTATCTCGACGATTTCAGCTGGCGGGTGGTTGAAGTAGTCCCCGCACTCCTCAGGATGCTCCCCACAGGGGAGGTTCATCCTCTCGTACTGCGCCTCCCTGTTCGTCAGGTTGAAGGTCATGACTTCCTGCAGACCGAAGCCGACCATAAGCTCCCTAACGGCATCCTCGAACTCGACGAACTTGTCTCCTCTCCCCTGGACTGCCAGCTTCGGCTCTTCGGGTTCAATCTCGTTGTAGCCGTAAGCGATGAGCACATCTTCAAGAACATCCCTCGCGTGCATTATATCGTCGCGGAAGGCTGGATAGCGGAGCTTTGCTCTTCCGTCCTCAAGCTCGACCTCGTACATCATCCTCTCAAGGAGCTCCTTGATTTTCTCGTCACTCAGCTCAAGGCCAGCTAACTTTCTGATGTAGTCGAGCTCGACCTCGAACTCCTTCGGCGTTAAGTCGGGAGTCTCTATCTCGAAATCTGGGTAAACCACCTTGACGCTCCTTATCCTTCCGCCGCGCTCCGCAAGAGCTGTGACAACGACGTTGAGGGCGAGCATTATCTTGTTTAGATCCCAGCCGGTTATATCAACGAAGACGTTCTTGGTCCCGGTGGTCACCCTCCCCGTTATCTCGGAGTTGATTACCGGCGGCATAGAGAGAACTTTGCCCTCGCTGTCCACGAGGAGAGGATAGAACGGCTTGTCCTTTATCAGGTGCCCGTATTC
This sequence comes from Thermococcus sp. Bubb.Bath, assembly GCF_012027595.1. NCBI lineage: Archaea > Methanobacteriati > Methanobacteriota > Thermococci > Thermococcales > Thermococcaceae > Thermococcus > Thermococcus sp. Bubb.Bath. Next base: position 109,768 of record NZ_SNUR01000005.1, read on the forward strand.
TCTGCCCTTCTCGTGCTTCTCAAGGATTTCCTCCAGCGTCATCTCCTCGTCGTAGCCGAGGGGGATGAACTTTTCCGTCTTCTCGGCGGCACGGTAATATATCGGCGGCCTAACCCTGTCGAAGTCGAAGATGCCTATCGCTACCTCCCTTCTCCTCCTTCCGAAGGTGAGCGCTACCTTCTCCTGCAGGTTAATCATCTGCCTTAGGGCCTCTTCGTCGATGTTCAGGCCCTCAACGATTGCATAAACACCGTAGGGCCTGATGTCCTTCAGCTTCTCGTCAACGTAAACGATAATGTCGCTCTTCTCGACCTTGTACTCTGGCAAACCCTTCTGGAAGCCCAGGGCGAAGCGTACCTGCCTCGCTATTCCCTCAGCACTCCAGAGGTCGGGCCTGTTGGTGTCCTTTGAGTCGGCCTTGAAGTAGATTTCACCGTCCTCTTCCCACATATCATCAAGCTCACATTTGGCGTAGAGGAAGAGGTCCTCCCACTCCTCGACGCTGAAGGTTTTCCCGACGAGCCTCTCAAGGTCGCGCTTTGAAACGTCGAACTTTGGCATGAGCATCACCCCTGACTTTCAACAGCCTTTCCTTCTTCTTTGACCCTTTCAATGAACTTGAGGAACTCCGGGAGAACGAGCTCCCTCGCGCGCCATATCTCAATGCCAACGACCTCGCCGTTCTCGTTGAGGTCTATAACAACGTCCCCTTTCATGTCCGCGTCCACGGGCTTCTTTGGCGAGAGCTGAATGTATAGGATGTCAACGTTTGGGTCATACTTCACAATTACCTCGTCGCTCATAACTCAACCCACCTTCCGGAAGTTAGTTTTGCAGTTCGGATTTTATCAAATTTGCTCGTGTGATAAATGGTCACAACTATCTTCCCATCACCAACTTTTTTGTAGACAACTACTAAATCATGGCCGTTTTTACTCCCTACTGCCACGTACCTACCCGATTGCAGGTCAAAAAACAAATGGGACGGGCTGTGAAGTGTATTTTCCACTTCTTCCTTGGAGATTTCGTACTGCTGCATCCTCATGAGGGCGTGCTCGGTGTAGGAGATCACTCAAATCACCACACCAGCCTCGCTTCCCTCAGCCACCTCAGGTCGTAGCTGAAGAGGTAGCGGATGTCGTCTATTCCAAGCTTGAACATGGCCAACCTGTCGATTCCTATTCCCCAGGCTATCACAGGTGCATCGATTCCAAGGGCCTTCGTCATCTCCTCTCTGAAGATTCCAGCACCGCCGAACTCGACCCAGCCGAGCTCCGGGTGGTAGGCGCTCATCTGGACGCTCGGTTCAGTGAACGGGTAGTAATCCGGAAGGAACTTCACCTTCTTCGCTCCGGCTATCTCGACGGCGAAGCGCTTGAGTATTCCGAGGAGATGCCTGAAGTTGAGCTCTTCCCCAACTACGAAGCCGTCAATCTGGTTGAACTCGATGAGGTGAGTTCTATCCAGAACGTCCGGCCTGAAAACGCGCTGTATCGTGAAGTACTTGCCCGGTATCTCGACACCCTTCGCGAGCTGTCTGGCGTCGAGTGCGGTTCCATGTGCCCTGGGCATCAGGAGCATCGCCCTCTCAGGCGACCAGACGTAGCCCCAGCCCCTTGAACCTGTGTCCCCCCCGTGCTCGTGAGCGGCTTTAACCCTCACAACGAGCTCCTCCTCTGGCAGATGACCGCTCTTCGGGTACTTGAGCTGGTAGGTGTCAGTCCACTCCCTCGCAGGATGGTTCTGGGGCTGGAAGAGCGCATCGAAGTTCCAGAACTGGGTCTCTATCATGCTCTCCGAGACCATTTCAATGAAGCCCATCTCGATGAGCCTTCTCCGTATCTTGTCGAGAAATGCCCTGTAGGGCTGCTTTTTGCCAGGATAAACCCTTCTAACTGGGGCTTTGATGTCGAACCTTCTGAACTCAACTTCCTTCCACCTGCCGGACTTTATGAGTTCCTGCGTGAGGATTGAGACTTCTCTCTTAAGTTCGAGGCCTTTCCTGACGAGTTCTTCTCCAGCGGGGGTTATTTCGACGGTCCTCTCAGTTATAGTGTCCTCATCGGCTATCTTCCTTCTCTTGAGCTCTTTGACGGGAACGAGCTTCTCAACCTCGCTCACCGGAACGGTTTCCTTCTCCGCGAGGAGCTTGAGGGCTCTGTCGATGGGCCTCTCATCGGCTTCCCTCCCTTTGTCTGTTATCTCGAGGACGAGCTTTCCATCCTCCTTTCTGACGGTTGCCCAGCCTTCCTTCCTTAGGAGACCGACTATCGGCTTCAGCTCGTCCTCGCTGAGAACCTCTTTGAGGTTGTCGAGGGTAACTTTCTCCCCCTCGAGGAGGAGTTTTAGAGCCCTCCACTCCGGAAGGCCAATTTGAGCGTACTTCCTCCCGGTCTCGGTTATCTTAATGACCTTCTCGCTCCTCTCGTGGAGTTCCGCAAGTCCTTTGGCCTGAAGACCGAGAACCGAGCGCATAACGGCTACCTGGTCGAGTCCGGTTTTTTCCACAAGCTCTTCAAATTTGAGCTTTTTCGCCTCGCCGAGTTTTATGAGCGTGAGCTTTTCCTGGTAGCTTAGCTCCATAGTGCCACCTCCCGGTGAGGGTGAGCGGGAGGACTTAAGAGAATTGCGGTTGCTTGTGGATTCTGAAATAAACTAAAGGGTTAAGTCTTCACAAGCCAGTAGGTTTCTTTCCTCAGGCCCTTCTTTTTCAGCTCTTCGAACTTTCTTCTGGCCGTCCTGTAAAAACCATTGTCATGGAGGACTATGCCTTCTTTCATCGCGTCGAGGGCTGAAGGGGAAAGGTTCTCAAGGGCCTTGAGGAACTCGGAAGGGGTGTAGGCGAGGATATCAACGTCCAGAAGCTCCTCGTTGAGCTCGTAGAGTGGCTTAGTCCGCGTGAGGAAGTTTCCACTCAGCTTCCCGGAGATCACTATCAGATCGTAGTCGCTAGCCCTGTTGTAATCTCCCCTTGCTCTAGAACCGAAGAGAATTATCGTAACGTCCCCATTGAAGTAATCGACTATCCTTCCCACAAACCTCTCAATCTCCGGCGAGATTCTTTGCCGTTCTCTTAACGAAGTTGATGACCTCTTCAGCATAACTAATCATCTCCCCAGCCACATCCTCTGAGTAGTACTCGAAGGGAGAGCCCTCTGGATATGCATCGGGATATCTCGGAGCTATGTAGTTCCTGTCGAGCTCCATCGCCCTGTGGAACAGCTCTCTCGGAACCTCAATCCCTTCATCACGAAGGTTTCTGAGGAGTTTTGTTATGGAATGGCCGATTGGCGCAAACCCCATCCCCCTAAGGAGAGCCTTCACGGCCAGTTCAGCCGCCTGCTGAGCTTTAAAGCTCGCCCATTCATAGTCACCACCCTCAAGATCCCTGAGGGCAGAGTTGAGAGTCCTCTCAGCCTGCATCATCCATCTCTCGTATTCGCTCCACTTGAACATCTTTCCTCACCCAGGTTTGGTCCTGAGGATATTTAATTCCTTCGCCCTAGTATTTACCCTCCGGTAGGAGGGAAATGTGCGCCTACTATTATCCACAGCAGAATGATAGAACTTGGGAGTATGTAATGGTGGGCTCATGGATACTTTCAATCCTGATGGTATTTTGGGGGGTAGGTGATCTAGCAGTTGGACTGTTTTTCGGGGGAGCTTTAATTCCAGCGGCTGCGATAAGCTACCAAGAATTAGAAGGAGCGGACTACATAGTGACGCACTACAAGGGAGAAGGCGCCATCAAGCAGGCAATGAATATGGCAAAGGACACTCACAACAACTCGATAGTGACATGGGTAATTGGTGGAGTGGCTTTCTTTTTTGCATGGATTGCTGGGCCGATAGCTACCATCTTGGTTGGACTCGGCAACCTCGCCAACGTCATAATGATATTCATCGCCCACGGCTGCTACAAGGAGCTGAGGAAGGCCCTTCTCCTTCTCCAGATCACGGAGAAGGGAAACGCCGAGATAGCCGTTAAACTCTAAAGCTCGCCTGCCTCTTTAAAAATTCTTTCGTGAAGCTCCTCACTTAACCAGACGCCGCTGGCCTTCAGTCTTTCGAGTTCTTCCTTCAGACTCTCTATCTTTCCCAGGAGTTTCGCCCCGAGGAGAACGCCTATATGGTTCCAGCAACCTTGAGCCTCAAAGCCCTCGCAACTTCCCGTCCATCGTAGTCGTCGATCAGAATCAGCTCGGCGTTCCTTTCGAGGGCAAGGACTATCGCCTCGCTCTCTCCTTCGTTCAGTTCAAGCATTAGGGCACGCTTCAGCTTCTCGTCCGATATCTTCTCGACTTTGATCCACTTTGCGTTTTTAATGGCTAACGCGTCCTCTGAGTTCCCACCTTCAAGGACGCACTCTCTATAAACAGCAGGGGATAATTATCTCTCCAAAGAACTCCCGAAGAAGTTCGAGCCTGCCCATCTTTGCCAGATGGATTAAGGGTGTTGAGTCACTCACCACGGGCAAAGGCTAAGTCCTCCTCAAGCTCCTTCTCAGTGTAGTGCCTTGGAACCTTTCTCTTTGCAAGCTCATCAAGGAACTCCCTCTTTGTCATTCCTGCGAGTTTGGCGGCTTTTCCAAGCGGGGGAATACCCCTTTGGTAGAGAATAACCGCAAGGTCAACCCTCAGCTCCCTCTCAACGTCCCCCTTCGGAAGCTTCATAGAGGTGATTATGTCCTCAGGAATTACTATTTCCATACTCTCACCGTGGGAGGTTGGTATCTAAAATATTTAAACCCTTTCTCTAACAAAATTGAAAAGAAAAAAGAACATCGAGACACTCATCCCTTGTGCGGGAAGAAAACGACCTTTCCGGTCTTCCCAGCGCGCATCAGCTCGAAAGCTTCCTCAAACTTCTCAAAGCCGTTGTAGCGGTGTGTTAAAACCGCGTCGAGGTTGAGCTTGCCGCTCTGGATGAGGCTTGAGACGGTGTACCAAGTCTCCCACTGGTGCCTTCCGGTTATGCCGTGAACTTCGAGGGCCTTAAATATTATGAGGTTATTAAAGTCTACCGTAACCTCTCTCGGGAAGAGTCCAAGAAGCGAGACCCTTCCACCGGGGGTTGTGGCAGCTAATCCCTGTTCGAGGGCTTTAGGTGCCCCGCTGAACTCGAGGAAGACCTCAACTCCAGCGCCGTCGGTTATGTCCATGACCTCCTTAACAGGGTCCTCTTCAAACGGGTTGATGATGTAATCGGCCCCAACCTTCTTGGCGAGGTTCCTGCGGTATTCGCTAGGCTCGGAGACAATGACCGGGTAGGCGCCGCTTGCCTTCGCAACGGCTATACCCAGGAGACCGAGCGGACCTGCACCGGTTATGAGGGTGCTCCTTCCCGCTATAGGACCGGCCAGGACGGTATCCACTGCGTTTCCAAGCGGCTCCTGAAGGGCAGCATGCTCAGGTTTCATTCCCTTCGGGTTCTTCCAAGCGTTCCTCGCGGGGACTATGGCGTAGTGAGCGAAAACTCCATCCATATCAACGCCAAAGATCTTGGTGTTCTGGCAGACGTGGTAGCGGTTGTGCTTGCACGCGTAGCACTTGCCACAGACTATATGCGTTTCGGCGCTTATATAGTCACCCACTTGGAGGTCTTCAACGCCGGGGCCGACCTCGATGACTTCTCCAGCAACCTCATGGCCCATTATCTGAGGCGGCTTAATCCTGCTCTGCGCCCACTCGTTCCACTCGTAGATGTGGAGGTCTGTTCCGCAGATGGTCGTCGCGAGGACCTTGATGAGCACTTCACCTGGGCCGGGCTTTGGAACGTCAACCTCAACGAGCTCGGCACCATATGCCGGCTTCGTCTTCATAATGGCCTGCATCTTTTCGGACATGGCTCTCATCTCCTACATTGATGCATAGGTTTGACTGAATATAAACTTTTTCAATGAGTTTTGGAACGTGAAGAGGGGACTTGATGCCAGTTCTGTTTGTAGTTAGAACTTAAAAGCAGATATTAAGTTTGAACTTCGGGAAAAATATCCTGAAAAGTTCAACAAAGCAACGGAGGGATTATATAGGGGTATGCTCACCTGAAGGGCGACATCTCTACGGTGGTGTCTGAATTGGAGAGGAATGGGTTTGCTCCAAGGAAACCCCCCGTGAAAACAGGGGAAAAATACAGGGTGAAGATAGAGTCCCTCGGCAGAGGGGGCGATGGGATAGCCAGGATAAAGGGCTTTGTTATTTTCGTCCCCAACACGCAAGTCGGGGATGAGGTGGAAATCGTCATAAAGAACGTGAAAGAGCGATTTGCCTTCGCGGAAGTCCTAGAGTGAACACCCAGAGGGACTCTTTTGATTCGTTCCCTCTTAGTTCCATACTTTTTTCTTCCCAGACCGGAAAACTTAATAAAACAAAAATATAACAGTGTAAAGCACGGGGGGAAATGGATGGCAGTAATAGTAATGACGGGCAGGGGCGGTGCAGGAAAGACCACAACGACGGCGAACCTCAGCACTTACCTCGCCATGAGGGAGTACAGGGTTCTGGCTATTGATGGAGACCTGTACCTCCCCAACCTGGGGTTTCACTTTGGGATGGACAATGTCAAATACACGGTTCACTCCCTTCTCCACGACCCAAGTATAAACCCTGAATGGGCCATTTACAAACACCGAGAGACCGGGGTTTACGTGATGCCCGGCAGCACCAACCTCCACGATGTCGTGGGTATATCCCCACAAAAGCTGAGAGACCTCGTTGAGGAAATCAAATACAAGTTTGGGATAGTGTTCGTCGATTCTCCAACGGGGGTTCCCTTTGACACGCTCCCAACGTTTGAGGTGGCGGATTATCAAATAATCGTTGTGGAGATAGAGAGATCTCCTATCTACTCATTTGAAACGATGGTGGAAAACGAGGTTCAGAAGCTCAAGGCCCTGGGGGACGAGTACGGCCTCAAGATAGGCGTTGTTCTGAACAAAGTCCGTGAGAGTGCGGACGTCGTTGACAAGATAATAGAGGCCATTGAGGAGGACATAGGTGTTCCCGTCCTAAGCTGGGTGCCGTTTGATGAGGCGGTTCCTGAATCCATCAACGTCGGCATCCCGGTTCTCGCGTACAAGCCGAAGAGCGACTCAGCTCTTGCCTTTGCCGAGGCGGGGGAGGTCCTCGAAAGCTGGATATTCGGCTGATTCTGGAGGTGTGTTTCATGGAGATGGACTTTGATGAACTGGTTGAGAAAGTGGCGAATGGAGAGATTAAACTCCACCAGGTTGAGAAATACACGGACGGCGACAAGAAGCTCGCCACTGAAATAAGGAGGAAGGCCCTTGAGAAGAAGTTCGGGATAAGCCTTGAGAACATCGGCCACTATTCAATAGACCCAAACAGACTCATCGGGAAGAACATCGAGAACATGATAGGCGTCGTCCAGATACCCATGGGTATTGCCGGACCGCTCAAAATCAACGGCGAATACGCGAAGGGTAAGTTCTACATCCCGCTCGCCACAACAGAGGGGGCACTGGTCGCGAGCGTCAACCGCGGTTGCTCCGCTCTAACCGCCGCCGGAGGCGTTAAGATCACCCTTATAGATGACAAAATGGCCCGAGCACCGCTCCTCAAGTGCCCGGACGCGAGGAGGGCAAGGGAAGTAGCCGAGTGGGTAATGAACAACCTCGACTACCTCCAGGAGAAGGCCGTCTCAAAGGTCACCAGGCACGGGAAACTCAGGGGAGTTAAGCCCTTCATCGTTGGCAACAACCTCTACCTCCGCTTCGAGTTCGAAACCGGCGATGCGATGGGAATGAACATGGTCACCATCTCCAGCGAGGAGATAATGAAGGTTATCGAGGAGGAGTTCCCGGACGTTAAGTACCTGGCTCTCTCCGGCAACCTCTGCGTCGATAAGAAGCCCAACGCCCTCAACTTCATCGAGGGCCGCGGAAAAACAGTAATCGCCGAAGCGGTGATACCGCGCGAGGTAGTAGAGAAGAAGCTGAAGACGACACCTGAACTAATCGCTGAGGTCAACTACCGTAAGAACCTCGTAGGTTCGGCTCAGGCGGCTTCTTACGGCTTCAACGCCCACTTTGGCAACATAGTCGGTGCGATATTCCTAGCCACCGGCCAGGACGAGGCCCAGATAACCGAGGGCTCTCACGGTATAACCTTAGCAGAGGTTACACCAGAAGGAGACCTCTATATGAGTATAACCATGCCGAGCCTTGAGATTGGAACGGTTGGCGGTGGCACGAGGGTCCCAACGCAGAGGGAAGCCCTCTCAATAATGGGCGTTGCCGGCGGAGGAGAGAAGCCGGGAGAGAACGCCAGGAAGTTCGCGGAGATAGTTGCCGGGGCCGTTCTTGCGGGCGAGCTTTCTCTCCTCGCGGCTATCGCTGCTAAACACCTTGCCAAGGCCCACAAGGAGCTGGGCCGCTAAGTACGGGTTTTTGTTTCTTTATTATACTCAACATTTGTCCACTGTATCTTTTATGTATGCATTTATTGACTTCTAACGGGCCCCTTTTCCTTTCAGAATTTAAGTTCACTCTTAATTTGTCCGAAAGATTTTTAAGTAAAATGTGCTCTTCTGTACTACATAGACTATATAGAATATAGGTGACGGGAATGATAGAGCTCGCGGCGACCGCGTTCTTTATGGCGTGGTCGGTAGGTGCAAACGACAGCGCAAAGGCAGTGGGAACCGCCGTTGGTTCGGGTATAGTTGGATTCAAAAGGGCAGTGCTTATAATAACGGTCTTCACGACCCTCGGAGCTGTTATAGGGCACTCCGCCGTTCCGGGGACCATAACGAGACTGGCCGGTGGGTTAACAACGGCGCAAGTTGCCCTAGCCCTCTTCAGTGCTGCCTCCGCGGTGACTTTAGCAAGCCTCCTTAGCATGCCCATATCAACGACCCAGTCCATAGTCGGCGCCCTCATAGGCTCGTCTCTGGCCCTTGGACTTCCCGTGGACTGGTTGACTATCGGTAAAATTGTATCGGCTTGGTTCTTCTCACCGGCCTTTGCGTCCTTTCTGGCCATAGTAATATACAAGCTTTACAAACCCCTCCTTAAGCGGATAAGGGGTCTCAAGAACCTTGAACTTACACAGAAATGGCTCGTCTTCCTGGCCTCTGCTTACTCCGCCTTTAACCTGGGAACGAACGAGGTTTCAAACGTTATAGGCCTTGCAAAGGCCGGCGGCATGTCGAATCCCAACGCCATCATGGCACTTATAATGGCCTTTGGAACCCTTACCTTTAGCTATAAGGTTATGATGACGATCGGGAAGGATATAGCTCCCCTTGGCCCCACTTCGGCGTTTTCAAGTCAATTCGGGGCGTCGATAGCTGTTAACACAGCCAACCTCTTTGGACTTCCAGTCAGCTCAGGTCAGGCCGTCGTCGGCGCTATCAGCGGATTGAGTGCTTATAAGGGGGAAAAAGTCAACAAAAAGGTTCTCACGGACATTGTCAAGAGCTGGGTTGAAGCACCCCTCTTTGCAGGGGTCCTTGCATTCTTCCTCATAAAACTCTTCTCCGCCGCAGGCTTTTAAACCCCCAGCTCTAATCTATGGGAGGTGTTGTAAGATGGCTAATTTTAAGTTCGAGGTCAAGGCGCGAGATGCCGCCGGAAGGATTGGAAAGCTCACCCTCAACGGCAAAACAGTGGAAACGCCTGCCATAATGCCGGTAATCAACCCAAAGCAACTCATTGTAACCCCAAAAGAGCTCAAAGAGATGGGATTCAGGATGGTCATAACCAACTCATACATAATCTACAAAACCCCCGAACTCCGAGAGCAGGCACTAAAAGAGGGAATCCACAACCTTCTTGGTTATGACGGCATAATCGAAGTTGATTCCGGCTCTTTCCAGCTCATGCGCTACGGTGACGTCGAAGTCACCAACAGCGAGATAGTAAAGTTCCAGCACGATATAGGCGTTGACGTAGGCACCTTCCTTGATATACCCACTCCTCCTGACGTCTCGCATGAGAAGGCCGAAGAAGACCTTAGAATAACGCTGGAGAGGGCGAAGGAGGCGGAGGGAATCAAGGAGATAGCTATGAACGCTGCGGTGCAGGGTTCGACTTACCCTGACCTCAGGACGTACGCCGCTAAAAAGCTGAGCGAAATGAACTTTGAGATACACCCAGTTGGCGCCGTCGTTCCGCTGATGGAGAGCTACAGGTACAAAGACTTGGTGGACGTGGTTATAGCCTCGAAACATGGACTCAGGCCGGATAGGCCGGTTCACCTCTTCGGTGCCGGTCACCCCATGATTTTCGCCCTGGCCGTTGCTATGGGGATAGACCTCTTCGATTCGGCGAGCTACGCCCTCTACGCCAAGGATAACCGCTATTTAACACCGGAAGGGACGAAGAGGCTCGATGAGCTGGATTACTTCCCGTGCTCCTGTCCCGTCTGCTCCCGCTACACACCGCAGGAGCTCCGCGAGATGCCCAAGGAAGAGCGCACGAGGCTTCTGGCTCTGCACAACCTTTGGGTCATTCGTGAGGAGCTCAACAGGGTCAAGCAGTCGATAAAGGAAGGCACCCTTTGGGAGCTGGTTGACGAGAGGGCCCGCTCTCATCCAAAGCTCTACGCGGCCTACAAGCGCCTGCTGGAGTACAGGGAGTACCTTGAGAAGAACGAGCCCGTAACCAAGGGAAGTGCATTCTTCAAGGTGAGCAGGGAGGCTTTGAAGTGGCCAACCGCAGTGAGGGCAAAGGAGAGGGCCGAGCGCGTTAAGCCCAAATTCCTAGAGACGGTTAATCACCCTATATTCGGTGAGATACCAAAGTACCTATCTCTCAGCTACCCCTTCGCCCAGAGCGAGGGGGAGGAGAACTTTACCATCGAGAAACCTGCTAGGGAAGAGGCAAGGAATTATATCATGGCCATAGCCGAGTACCAGTTCGGCGAAGGGGCTGGCGAAGCGTTCAAAGACGCCTTCGTCGAGCTTTCGAGGAAGACTGGAATGCCAAGGCAGATTAAAGTTAAGGGTAAGCACCTCGCCACCTTCCGCTCCGCGGATGGGCTGCTAACGCTGGGAATCGAAGGCGCAAAGAGGCTCCACAAAGTCCTGCCGTTCCCGGGAATGAGGGTTGTTATCGACGAGGACGCAGAGCCGTTCGCGAGGAAGGGAAAGAACGTCTTCGCCAAGTTCGTCGTTGATGCCGACCAGGGGATAAGGCCCTACGACGAGGTTCTGATCGTCAACCGGAACGATGAACTTCTGGCAACAGGCCAGACACTCCTCAACGGGGAAGAGCTAAAGGCCTTCCAGCAGGGGTTGGCCGTGAAGGTTAGGAGGGGGGTGGGGGAGTAATCTACCTCCCAAACCTTCTCTGCCTCTTCTGGTACTCCCTTATTATCCTCAGGAAGTCGATCTTTCTGAATTCGGGGAAATAGACGTCGACGAAGAAGAGCTCGCTGTAGGCTATCTGATACAGCAGAAAGTTGCTTATTCTAATCTCGCCACCGGTTCTTATCACGATATCCGGGTCGGGCATGTTCGGGTGGTAGAGGTAGCGTTTTATCAGCTCTTCATCGATATCCTCAGGCTTTATCTTGCCTTCAAGGGCGTCGCGGACGATTTCACGGGTCGCGTCGGTTATCTCACTCCTGCCACCGTATGCGAGCGCTATGTTGAGGAAGTAGTTCGAGTATTTTCTGGTGACTTTTTCAGCCTCCTCGGCTGCCTTTCTAACCCTCTCTGGAAGGAGCTCCTTTCTCCCTATAACGTTGACCCTGACGCCGTAACGGTGAACCCTCTCATCATCAACGAGCTCTTTAAACTTCCGCTCAAAGAGATCCATGAGTGCAGCTACCTCATCCTTGGAGCGCTTGAAGTTCTCGGTGGAGAAGGCGTAGACCGTAAGCGTCTTTATTCCGAGTTCACGGCACCATTCTAGTATTTCCTCAAGCTTGTTGGAGCCAAAGAGGTGGCCGTACCAGGGGGGCTTTTCGAGCCTCCTGGCCCACCGCCGGTTTCCGTCCATGATTATAGCCACATGCTTTGGGAGGTTCCCCGCTTTGACCTTCTCAAACAGGTACGACTCGTAAAAATCGTAGAGAGGTCTAAAAAGGAGATGGGGAACCTTTGAAACTACCCGATACAGCATCCAAATCCCTTCAGAGCTTCCTTCTCTTGCCAAGGTGAAGCTCCGCAAGCTCCATGTATATCTCGGCGTTCTTCTTCGTCCACTCTACCTCCTCGTCGCTGAGCTTTCTAACGACCTTGCCGGGGACGCCGACAACGAGGCTGTAGTCGGGTATCTCCTTGCCCGGCGGAACGAGGGCACCGGCTCCGATGACGACGTGCTTCCCTATCTTCGCCCCGTCGAGGATCACCGCGCCCATTCCAATGATGACGTAGTCGTCTATGGTGGCCCCGTGGACTACCGCGTTGTGGCCTATAGTGACGTATTTCCCGACCTTAGTGGGAAGGCCGTGGGAAGTGTGTATGCTGACGTTGTCCTGGACGTTGGAGCAGCAGCCGATGTATATCTGCTCTATATCCCCACGGAGAACGGCGGAGGGCCAGACGCTCGTCTTCTCCTCAAGGACGACGTCGCCAATTACCGACGCAGTCTCATCTATGAAAGCGCTCTCGTGAATGACGGGCTTTTTGTCACCAAGTGCGTAGACAGGCATTCCTATCACCTCACTCAGGGGCTAGACGGGTCGGCTTATAAACATAACCGATTACTCCAACCGTTTCAAAAAATGGCACTGAGGTTTACTAGTGGGGTATAAATCAGGGCCACGGGCACCGCAAAGTTTATAAAGTCATCTTGGGAGGTCACTACCGGTACGGCGGTCAGGGCGGCGGGGCCACACCCGGTCTCGTTTCGACCCCGGAAGTTAAGCCCGCCAGCGATCCCGGCAGTACTGCCCTCCGAGA
>NZ_SNUR01000006.1 GCF_012027595.1 Thermococcus sp. Bubb.Bath
TGCTCAGTGTTTTGGGCATTCTTGTGAAAAGAGCATCTCTTGATAAAACTTTGCAGGCAAAGTTTCTTTGGTAGAGCCTCAGTGCTACCCCCCATTACAAACCACGTATCTCCGCCTCAACGTCGGGGTCGCTCAAGAGAATGAGTATCAGAGTGGAGAGCACGAACAGGGTTGCACCCTGGATTATAACCCCCAGCATCATCCAGAGGAGGGCGAACAGCATGTCGAGGAATGCCAGGTACTTCGACGGACTTATGCTCCACTCTCTCCCACCGAGTATCCCCCATGCAAGGAGCAGGTGAAGGGAGCCGATGAAAACGCCGCCGGCAACCTGGAGGTTGTCCCCCCAAGATATAGCGGCTATCCCGAGGAAGTACGCCGCCACAAAAACAAATGAAAGGGTGATGAGGCCCTTCGCCCTCATCAGGCGCCCTCCACTGGGAGTTTCATCTTGAACGACACTAAGGGGAGAAGTATACCCAAGAGGGCCATGGCGAGGTAAATCACCATTCCTGTGCTGAACCCGCTAACCAGGACGAACATGACGTTCGGTGCGACGGCGTTGGCGCTGTTAGAGATGAGTCCAAGCGCGAAGCTGGCCTCCGGATAAATCTCCTTTGGATAAGTTGCTGGAGCAGTTGTCCAGAAAGCTGGGCCAGTTCCTTGGACTATTCCCGCTATGACGAAGCCCAGGAGGGCCAGCGCGTACTCGCTTCCAGTTACACCCTTCCAGACCACGAGAAGGCCGAGGAAGGTAGCGGCATAGGAAAGCGTCATGACGCTGACTATCGCCTTGAAGAGTCCCCTGTTGGAAGTGTTCCTCACAGAGAGACGGTAGCCGAGGTAGCCCATGATGATTGACCAGAGACCCATCGAGACTTCGAGGGCCCTGACGAGATTGTCGTTCTGGGCGTCGGTGAAGCTGGCATGGTTGAGCGTGAAGGAGCCGAACGTGAAGATTATCCAGAGAGCCGGGAAGAAAGTGAAGCCAAAGATCCAAGTGAACGGCATCTTCCAGACACTGGCCCCGCTTGATGAGTTCTTCTCCTTCGGTATTTCGAAGTCCTCAACGAGGGCCCACCATATAGCCAGCATAACGTACATAACCACCGCGGAGAGCAGGAAAGTGTTCCTGACGGCTGACCAGGAGGCGTTGCTCCCACCGGCCAACTTAGCCAGGCTTATGCCATAGAGGCCGCCCCAGAATATTCCGGAGAGTATTATACCCTTTGCAAAGGGTCTCTCCGCTAGGAACAGCCTAGCTATCTGGTTGCTGAAAACGGCTATGAGGGCAACGATGAACCCCTGGAAAAAGCGCAGGGCGACGACGAGCCACCAGTTCCCCACGAAGGGTATCAAGAACTGAGGGATTGCCGCGAAGCTCACTATCAGGCCCACGCTCCTTTTGAACGAGCCTTTGAAGAGGCTGGTACCCCCAAGCAGGAACGCGACGAACAGGCCGACAACGTAAGCGTCCTGCTGGTAGGCGAGTGCACTTTCAGCTATCCCGTAGTGCGCTACAACGGCGTCCTTAAACTTCTCAAGCATGTGCATGGTTCCGAATCCTGACGCAACAACGAGCATGTTAATTAAGACGGTACCCCACCTGTTGCTCCCCATGTGTTTCCCTCCCAATCCTCAGAGTTTTTCAAGTGCTTTCTTCATCCTCTCAAGTGCCTCAAGCAGGAGCTCCTTTCTGGTGGCGTAGCTTATCCTTATCCAGCCCTCACCGCCCTTTCCAAAGGCGGTTCCCGGGATAACGACGACTCCGGAATTTTCGAGGAGCCAGTTCGCAAAATCCTCACTGGCCATGTCGAGCTCTGGATCGATCTTGGCCCATATGTAGAAGGCTCCCTTCGGCTTGAATGCCTCAACGTGCGGAACGTCCTTCAGCCCCTTCAGAACGAGCTTTCTCCTCTCCGCGTAGGTGTCCCTCATTACCTTAAGGGCATCCCAGCTGCGCTTGTCGCGGAGGGCCGTGATTCCCGCTATCTGGATGAAGGAGGTGACGTTTCCGATGACATAGGCGTGGAGTTTTATCATATCCTTTATGACCTGACTGGGGGCTATAGCGAACCCAAGCCTCCATCCAGTCATCGCAAAGGTCTTGGAGAAGCTGTTTGCGAGTATCGTATTGTCAGGCGCATACTTTATCATCGGGTGGTGCTTTGCTCCCTCATAGAGGAAGTGCTCGTAGGGCTCGTCGCTGAGGATGTATATGTTGTAGTCCTCGGCTATGTCTGCTATCGCCCTCGCCGTCTTCTTGTCTATCGTGGCCCCGGTTGGATTGTTGGGGTAGTTCATCACGAGCATCCTGGTCCTCTTCGTTACCATCTCAACGAGCTCGTCCGGATCGATGCGGAACTCGTTCTCCTCGCGGAGTGGAATACGGAGGATTCCCGCCTCTGACATCTTGGCATCTTCAACGTAGCATACGAAAGCTGGATCCGGGATTATAACGTCATCCCCCTGCTCGAGAAGGGACTCAAAGGCCAGATACGTCGCCTCGTAAGCCCCCGCGGTGACTATGATGTTTGATGGATCCACATCTACGTTATAAAAATCCTTATAATATTCGGCTATAGCCTCGCGGAACTCCGGTATTCCAGCGTTTGGGGTGTAGTGAGTGTAACCCTCATACATGGCCCTCGTGGCAGCTTCCTTTATCACATCCGGAGTGTCGAAGTCAGGCTCCCCGATTCCCAAGGAGATAACGTCCTCCATCGTCCTTGCCTTCTCAAAAAGCTCCCTAATCTTGGAGCGCTGAAGGAGGTTTATCCTCCCGGCCATGAAGTATTTGCGCTTTTTATACCGCATGAGCATCACCCCTGACATCCCAGAACTGCATAGGAGACTCTTATAAAGTTAACCTGAATGAGGATGGGAATGAATTTGGTAATATTCTCTTTTATCCTATAAAACTTCGGTTAGGGCCGATTTTTCAAAAAGACTTTTTGAAACCTCTTTACTGCAGTGAACCGCCTTCTCCTCCTCCAGACCGTGTTCCTTCAGGAAAGCCTCCGCTTCCTCGACCCTCCCGAACACCACGAGATAGTTGAGACCTTGAGCAACGCCATACTTCTTTATCGCCTCCTTAATCTGTAGGGTTCCAGCCAATCTCAGGAGGAACTCCCCACCGAGGGTTTTTGCGTGGTTGGTTCCCCTCTCAAAGGCCCTCTTTACCAGTACCGCCGCATGAACGACTGCCTCATAACAGGGGGCCCTAACCACCTGCACGTTCCCACCGAGGCTTTTGATAAGCCTTTCTGGCTTCTCAACTTTAACTGCCCCTACCACTATGCCTTCAATGACCTCCTCCATTCTACCACCCGTTCCAATTTTAGGGTGGGAGTTATAACCTTTGTTGTACATTCACCTCCTATTCTAAAAATTCTTTTGATTTTATAAAAATTTTCAAAATTTTTTTGAAAAAGATATTTTTATGATATTATTTCAGAGGCGCAAAGTATTTAACTACTTAATGCACTAACTAAAGTAGCGACCCACTGGACTGGGTGATACAGGGAATGACAAAGATGCGCATCGTGAGCGTGCAGCTCCCCCAGAGCTTTGTGAACGCGATGGACCAGCTGGTCAGGCGGGGAGTGTACCCAAACCGTAGCGAAGTTATAAGGACCGCAATCAGAGAGTTCCTCAAGAAAGAGATGCACTTTGAAGTCCAGGATGACGAGGTTCCCGAATATGTGATAAGGTGAAAAGGCCACCCGTATAGAGGAGAGGGGGTATAAGAATGGTGTTTAAGCTCCTGGAGCAGGCTGGAATTAAGCTGGACTTGGACGAAGGGCCGAAGGTAGAGAAGAGGGAGGATCTCACCGGCGATGAGTTCGACGAGGATTTCATTAAAATCGCTATCGTTGGTGTTGGTGGATCCGGCAACAATACTATAACAAGGCTTTACGAGTTGGGCGTTGAGGGTGCAGAGTTAATAGCAATGAACACCGATGCCCAGCACCTCGCGAGGATAAAAGCCCACAAGAAGCTTCTTCTGGGGAGGGAAATAACGCAGGGTAAGGGCTCTGGCGGCGACCCGGAGGTTGGCTATCGTGCTGCCGAAGCCAGCGCCCACGAGATATCCGAGACCATAGGGGATGTTGACCTCGTTTTCATAACCGCCGGAATGGGCAACGGTACCGGAACCGGTGCTGCCCCTGTGGTTGCGAAGGTCATAAAGGAGCGCGCCAGGCACAGCGGGCGCTTCAGAGAGCCCCTGGTTGTCAGCGTCGTTACCTTCCCGTTCAAGACCGAAGGGACCATAAGGGTGGATAAGGCCAAGGCTGGAATAAAGGCACTCCTGCATTACTCTGACACGGTTATCATAATCGAGAACGACAAGCTCCTCAAGCTCGTGCCAAACCTCCCGATAAACGCCGCCTTCCGCTTTGCCGACGAGATAATAGCCAGGATGGTCAAGGGCATAACCGAGACCATAAAGCTCCCCTCGATGGTGAACATCGACTTCGCTGACGTTTACAGCGTCATGAAGGATGGCGGAGCGGCCCTCATAGGCATCGGAGAGAGCGACTCCAAGAACAGGGCGGTTGAGGCCGTTAAGGCTGCCCTTGAGAACAAGATGCTTGATGTGAAGTTCGGAAGCGGCAACAAGGCCCTGGTCCACTTCACCGTCGGCCCCGACGTCAATCTCGGCGAAATAAATGAGGCCATGGAGATCGTTTATAACAACCTTGGGACGAAGTCTGAGATCAAGTGGGGCGCGAGGGTCGACGAGGACATGGGTAAAGTCGTCCGCGCCATGGTTATAATGACCGGTGTGGAGAGCCCCCACATAATAGGAGGAGAGGCCGCAGCCCTTCAGACGAAGGCAAACGTCGTCGTCCCAAAGAGGTCCGCACCGCTCCCGTTCGAGAAGAAGTCCTCTGCAGATTTTGACGACATCTACAAGATTCTATCAAGGCAGGAAGAGCCCAAAAAGGTAGCAGGGAACGACGAACGCAGAAAGCGCATCGAAGAACTCTTCGCCGACATAGAGTTCTGAGCCTTTTGTCTATTTAAAAATTTCTTTCCATAACTTTTAAATGCATCGAGGATGACGGTTAGTGGGTGATAGAATGGCAGTTGTAATCAGCGTTGCCAACCAGAAGGGCGGCGTTGGAAAGACAACTCTCACGCTGAACCTTGGATACGGACTCGCCCGAATGGGCAAGAAGGTTCTTCTCATAGACGTTGACCCCCAGTTCAACCTGACCTTCGGCCTCATAGGAATGGAAGTCATGAACTATGATAACAGCAACGTCGGCACCATAATGACCCGCGAGAGCGATATTGAGGACACTATAGTAGAGGTCTCGGAGAACCTTCACATAATCCCCAGCCACCTCAACCTCTCCGCCAAGGAGATAGAGATAATAAACGCGTACAACAGGGAGAGGAGGTTACAAAAGGCTATCTCCCCGATTCTCCCGGACTATGACTACGTTCTCATTGACAATCCTCCCAGTATGGGCATATTTCTCGTTAACTCGCTCACAGCCTCAGACTACGTCCTCATACCCCTTGAGCTCAGTTACTTCGGAGTTATAGGGATGCAGCTCATGTTCAACCTCATGGCGATGATAAGGGAGGAGACCAACGAGAACCTTTCCCTCATGGGATTGGTTCCGAACAAGTTCACCCGACAGACTAAAGTCCCGAAAACGAGGCTCAAGGAGCTCAAGGACGCTTACCCGGATGCTCCGATTCTGACGACGATACCGAAGGCCGTTGCCCTTGAGAAGGCACAGGGTGAGGGGTTGAGCATATTCGATTATGAGCCGGAAGGTAGGGCCGCCAGGGCCTTTGAGAAGCTTACCAGAGAGGTGATTTCAATTGTCGAAGGAGAGTAAGGGCAAAATTCCGAAGCTTTTTGCCGGTTCGGTTAACGACCTGACCAAGCCTTCAAAGCCCAAGAAGGAGAAGGAGAGGGAAGACCTCAAGCACCAAAAGAAGCAGAAGACCCTCTACATAAGCCTCGACATCAACAAAAAGCTCATCGAGCTCTACGGCGACGAAGGAAGGAGGCAGAGCATAATCGTGGAAGATGCCGTGAACCTCTACTACTATCTCCGCCAGGCCCTCGGGGAAAAGAAGTTTGACGAGCTTATGAGCGCGGTCAGAAAGGAGGATCCGGAGTTTCTAAGGGAGTACCTGGGGAAGTTCCGCCTCTGATTTTTCCCTCACTCGCAGAACTCCTCGACTATGCGCTGGAGGATTTTGCTCGTCTTAGCCCTGTCCTTCTTGTAAAGGTATGGGATTCTAATGACCTCCGCATCTATCCCGTTCTTCCGGAGCTCCTCCTTGAGGCGGTCGCAGTTGAAGGTCTGGTCGGGCCCAATCGCCACTATATCCGGGTCTATCTGCCTGACGAGCTCGTAGTCGATGGCGTTGGGGGAACCCACGTAAACCTCGTCGACGTATCTGATGGCCCTCAGGAGCTCTGCCCGGTCCTCAGCGGTGTTTACTGGCTTCCTGCCCTTGTTTCGCTCGACCGTGGCGTCGTTGGCAACTATCACCACTAACTCGTCCCCCAGGCTCTTTGCCTGCTTCAAAAAGTGTATGTGGCCGACGTGGAGGATGTCGAAGACTCCCCCCACGAGAACCCTAATTCTATCCTTTTTTCCTTTTCCGGATTCTTCCACCATTTCAGCCCACCGTGAGCTCCCATATCCTGTCCTTGGCGTGGTGAATGTTCTTCACAGCCTTCCCTTTCGGTTTTTCCTTCATGGCCTTCCCGTTCATAAGGGCGATGCCTATAGCGAGAGGCCTACCGTAGTCCTCCTCGACCACAAAGACGAAGTCCCCCTCCTTTATGTTTTCATCGGTATCGGTTATTCCAGCAGCCATAACGTCCGCCCCCTTGAGCACGAAGGGAACGGCCCCCGCATCGACCACGACGCGTCTCGGCCACTTCCGCAGGTCTTCCTCGTTGGAGAGCTCGTAGAGGGCTATCACAAGCGGAAAGACAAGTCCTTTCCGCCTTATGAAGAACGGTTTACCGTTCACGAGGAGAATTTCGGTGGTTTTATCGAACTCCGCCACATCCACCCTGTCCTTCTTGCTGACCATCCTGACCGCTATCTCCTCACCGAATACTTCGGCCATCTCCCTGGCTATCTCCTTTATTTCCTTTTTACTGAGGGGATGTTTGACCTTCAGCTCCACTCTCTCAACCCCCTAATCTCTTCGTATATCTTCTTCGCCGCTTCCCGCGGATTCTCACTCCCGTAGATCGCGCGCCCGACGATTATGTAATCTGCACCCGCGTTGAGGGCTTCCCTGGCGCTTCCACCCTGTGCTCCAACTCCTGGAGTGATAACCTTAATTCCAGGCCCGAGCTTCGAGCGGATGTACCTTACCCGCTCCGGTCTCGTTGCTGGGGCTATGACACCGAAAGGTTCAAGCTCATTGGCCAGTTCGATCAGTTTGTCCACGACAGGCTGAATGAACTCCTTAGCTCCGGGATGGCTCATCTCGACAACGATGATGGTTTTTCCAAGCTTCATAACGGCTCTGACACTGTCCCTTCCGACGAAACCATGGGTGATTATGTAGTCTGCTCCAGCCTCAAAGACCTTACCCGCTATCAGCCTGTTCGTGTTAGGAATGTCGGCGAGCTTCAGGTCGGCTATGATCGGAAGTCCGGTTCTTTCCTTCAGCTCGGTAATGATTTCCAAACCGGAGCCTATAATCAGCGGCCAGTTTACCTTGATAGCCCGGAGATAGTCCGAGGTCTCCTTAGCTATTTTAAGTGCCCTCTCTCGCTCGTAGACGTCGAGGGCAAGGATAAGTCTGCTCTCCCCCATGTCCTCACCTCATTATCCTGAGAAGATCCTCCGGGAGGGAGTCTCCCTTCAGTGCTATAGCAACATGGTATGCGCTCTTCATGGCGGCGGCTTGGTTCTCTGCCCACGTCACCACGATGACATCCCCCTCTGAGAAATCCAGGAGGCTCTCCAGCCTGTCGGCCAGTTCGGGCATGGTCTCCCGTAAGGGCCTCCCGTCCTCAGGGAAGGCTGGCTCACCATTCTTAACAGTCAGTATCATAGCTCCCCTCGCTAGGAATCTTATCGCCTCATCCCTGAGCTCTATGCTCTTAAATTCCCCAGGTTTTCTCACCACGAGGGCGTACGCGGGAAGACCCTCTATCTTCCCCACACCCTGGACTTCCGAGAACTCCTCCAACAGTTTCTCAACCAGTTCCAATCCTCTCTCACTCAAAGAGTGCCCCCTTTGGGTGGACTGGATCAGCTCGAGTCCGTTGAGCTTCCTTAGAAGTGTCCGAATGCTCCCTTCCCCCAGGTCGAGCATCTCTGCAAGGGCCTTCCTCCCCATCGGCTCCTTGAGAATAAACAGCGCCGCAACGGCATCTTCAACGGTGAATTCAGGATAAGCTCCCCTCTTCCAGCTCATCGACTTCCCTCCAAGAAAACTAAGGGTAGGGAGAATTAAAAGTTTGTGGAGAAAAGGGGGGGAAATTCAGAGCCACTTGGGCTCCAGTCCAGCCCACATCCTGGCCTTCTCGTGGGCGATTATCCTCGGTATGTTCGGCCTCTCATTCGGTCCAGGGTTCTTCATGTAGAAGGCGTTGACATCGTAGACCGTTCCGAACTCCTTCTTCTCAACGGCCATCTTTCCAAGCCTTACGAGGTCGACGAGCAGGCCAGCAAGGGCGGGACTGTCGTTTATCCTGCCGGTTATGACGAGCTCATCATGGGCCCCGTTGAAGCTGACGTACTCGATGTGCATGGCGATGAACTTCTTGTCGCTGAGCGGTTCAAGGAAGCCGGTCGGCTTGATGTAGTGTGGAGCGTCGTAGCCGAGGAGATCTTTAACGATTGAGCTCTTCGTGAACTCCTTACTCTTGTTCCTCTCCTTGTCGGTGAGTGCTAAGAAGTCGTTGTTGCCGCCGATGTTGAACTGGGCCACGTCCAGAACGTAGCGGTTCCTCTGGGCAAGGTGGCTGAGGACGTCGGCGGTGAGCGGCGTGGCACCGGTGGCACCGTCGTCGCCGAAGACGACGAGGTTGCTCTCCTTCGCGAGCTCAACGAAGACCGGGCTGTTAGCGATGAGGGTTGGAATGGCGTTCACGAAGGCCGCTCCGCCAACTTCCTTGGCGTACTTGGCTGCTGCATAAACGTAAACCTGGGTGGCGGTGAGCTTCTCGCGGTCGTCTTCTTCTATGGCCTTCTCAAGCTCCTCCCTGCTCTGGAACATGTGGAAGGCTTCAGTGGTGCAGACGTTCACAAAGACGTCCGGTTTGAGCTCCTTCCACTCGCCGATAAGGTGCTCAACAGCTTCCTTAAGCGTCATCTCGTCGTCGAGGCCGGTGGCCTTAATCGGGAGGTTCCTAAGGCTCCTTAGGTGAATTCCCTTTCTCACGGTTATCCCCTTGAGGCTCTCCGGGGCCTCGGGGTCGTATCTCCTGACGACATCATAGAGATCCTTTCCGACCTTAGAAGCGTCGACGTCGTAAGAACCGACGATCTCAACCTCCCGTATCTTAATCGGGAGCTCGTCGGCCATTGGGACGCCGTAGGGCTCCATCTTTCCGGCCTTTACCTTCTCAAGACCGCTCGCAAAAATGCTGGCAACGAATCCCTGTCCGAGTATAACAACCCTAACCATTTCATCCACCTCCTGTGTTGGTCTAAAATATTTCATGACAGTTAAATAGTTTTCGCTTGCAAAACTTTCTTCGAGATGAAATATGCTACCAAGAAAACACGGATGTTAGTTAGCAAGGCCAGCGTGAGGAAAAGGGCTTTTATGGAAGCGTCCACTGGGTAGAGGAGGAACATCATGGTCAGAAACATCCTCTCATCCCGCTTTCCTGGCAGTTTTCTAAGGGTAGATACCTCAGCATAGGCGTCCCTGCAGAAGGCCCCCTTAAATCTCTCTGTTGAGTAGCTGACCATGACCGAGCCAAGAAGAGCGAGGAGTGCCACTAGGTACCACACCGGATCTTTCAGAGACGCGTACGCGAGAAGCGCAAGGAAAGAGCCGTCAACGTAGCGGTCGAGGAGGGAGTCTATGTAACCGCCCAATCTGCTCGCTCTCAGCTGAGCCCTTGCCAGCTCCCCGTCAACGCCGTCTAGGATGGAGCTGAGCTGGTAGAGTATTCCTGCCAAGGGGAGGTTAACTAGCGCCAGCAGAGCTGAGAAGATTCCCAACAGGAACGTCACCACTGTCATCTGGTTGGGTGTAACTCTCTCAACGAGCCTCTCACTTATCCACGTTGAAACCTTCCTGTTCAGGTGCCTGCTGATGAAGCCGTCTCCCGTTCCTTTCACGGCCGTTTTAACGAGCATTCTTCTTGCTCTCTTGATGTCCTTTGGAGTATCGACGTCCATCCAGTCGAGGCCGTCAACGAAAGTCACCGGGACTTTTGCGCGCTCAATAACTTCACTGAGTGAGTAATCACCATTTTTCTCCATCTCAAGAGTTTCCGTGATCTCAAATATCCCCTCGTCGAGCACGAAGAAGCCGGTATCAGCGGCGTCCCAGTCATTGAAGTTCTTCCCGATTTTCCAGACCCTTCCGTCCTTTACCCGAACTTTTGTGGCCTCATCAACCTCAATCCACGTGGGTTCTCTGTCAGCTATGAGACCATTTCCCTTCACAGCCTTTTCAATGAAGGCCACACTGTAAACATGGTCGCCCGCCACGAGGACGAACCTGCCAGAGACCCTCTCCTTAGCAAGTTGGAGAGAGTGACCGTTCCCCTTCCCCGGCTCCGGGTTTATGATGAGCTCAGCGTCGAAGCCGTGCTTCTCTATGAACTCCTGATAAAAGGGCGCATACCTCTCGTTTGTGACGATTACAAAGCGCCCGACCCCGGTCTCCTGGAGTAACCTTATCGTCCTGTACAGAATCTCCCTTCCCGCTACCATGACCAGGCCCTTAGGTTTTCCACCCATCCTCGTCCCGAAGCCAGCGGCGAGAATTACTGCCGTCTCTGGTGCCATTCCCATCACCTTTTTAAGCGTGGTTCTAAGTCTGGTAATGTTAAGGTGGCTATGATTTGAAGCTTTCGGGTGAGAAAAATGCGCGTTGCAGTCCTCTATTCAGGCGGGAAAGACTCGAACTATGCCCTCTACTGGGCGCTCAAGCAGGGGTTTGAGGTGGGGTACCTCGTGTCAATGGTGAGCGAGAGCGAAGAGAGCTACATGTACCACGTTCCAAACATCCACCTTACTGAGCTCCAGGCGAGGGCTGTTGGAATACCCCTCGTCAAGGGCTTCACTTCCGGAGAGAAGGAGAAGGAAGTCGAGGATATGAAGGCCGTCCTTGAAGGACTGAAAATTGAGGGTGTCGTTGCCGGTGCACTGGCCAGCGAGTACCAGAAGCAGAGGGTGGATAAGGTGGCGAAAGAGCTCGGAATAGAGAGCTTCGCCCCCGCCTGGCACCGCGATCCGGTTGAATACATGAGGGAAATAATTGGCATTTTCGACGTTGTGGTTGTTGGAACGGCGGCCTATGGCCTTGACGAGAGCTGGCTTGGGAGAAAAATAGATGAAAAGGCTCTGGAAGAACTGATAAGGCTTAATGAGAAGTACAGGGTTCACGTTGCCGGCGAAGGTGGTGAGTTCGAGACCTTCGTAAGGGACGCGCCGTTCTTCAGGGCGAGGGTTATCTTCGACGAGGTCGAGAAGAAGTGGAACGAGTGCAACTACTCCGGTGTGCTTGAAGTTAAGAGGGCGCACCTGGAGTGGAAGCCCTAAACTCTTTCTTTGTTCTGTTCTTCAATGTCAATCTTTCTTATGACTGCCTTTCCGTTTTCCTCCAACCATTTGAGCAGCTCCACGGCAAACTCGAACTTCTTCCTCTTAGTTTCCCAGACTGGTGAGTGTTCCCTGAGGAAAGGCTTGCTCCATTTGCCCACGATATCACCGAAATCAAAGCCAACGAGGAGTATCTCCTTAGCCCCAAGCTCTTCCGCGAGGAAAGCTGCCCTATCCCCATCTGTAAAACCACCGAAGTTGTAGACGATGTCGAGCGGCTCTACCTGAGTAGTTCCAAGTATTCTGGAAAAGAAAGGCACGTATGAAGTCAGCTTATCAATGTTGTCCCCGTGAGCATGGATAACCATAAAAGCCCCCCTATCGTTGGCTATCTTCAAACCGGGAACCCTACCATCGAGGTCAGTGACAACAATGTCGGGAATGAAGTCGTTCTCAAGGAGGGCGGAGGTAGCGCCGTCAGCCGCTATGAGTGTTCCGTCGGAGAAGTCAAACTCTCTCAAAGCAGTCCCAAGGCTCGGTCCAGCCCCGAAGACGTAAACTTTCCTCCCGACGACCATCTCAAGCTCCTCACGGAGGATATAGTCGTCTCCTTTCAGCAGAAGCGCACGAAGTATTTGGGCGGCTTTTCTGTCCTCCTCT
Organism: Thermococcus sp. Bubb.Bath; assembly: GCF_012027595.1. Classification (NCBI taxonomy): domain Archaea; kingdom Methanobacteriati; phylum Methanobacteriota; class Thermococci; order Thermococcales; family Thermococcaceae; genus Thermococcus; species Thermococcus sp. Bubb.Bath. The sequence continues at coordinate 12,396 of NZ_SNUR01000006.1, forward strand.
ATTGAATAGCCCATCTCCCTCACTATCCTCCGGTAGAACGGCTCCCACTCTTCCCACTTCATGTGCCTCACTTCTCCCGGAATATTAAACCCTTTTCTTCGGACTTTATGTCCTTTGACGAATTTTAATTCACATTGAACAGATGACAAGACCACTGTAGAAAGATTTAAATGCATGCATGAACTTAATAATACACTGGTGAAAACTATGAAAAGGCGGTATCTGCCAGTAGTTTTAGTGTTTTTGGTCGTTTTTTCTGTAGTGGCCAGCGGCTGCCTCGGTGGAGGTGGCACCTCGTCAACTACATCAAGCCCCTCGCAGGGGACAAGTAGCTCCCCCCAGGTTGCGGCCCAGCTGATAATAGGAGTGACAGACAAGGTTACCGACCTCGATCCGGCCAACGCCTACGACTTCTACACCTGGGAGGTTCTCAACAACGTGATGGAGGGCCTTGTGAAATACAAGCCTGGGACCCTGGAGATAGAACCCGGCCTCGCCAAGAGTTGGGATGTCAACAACGACTCAACTGTCTGGACCTTCCACCTGCGGCAGGGGCTTAAGTTCGACGACGGAACCCCGTTCACAGCGCGGGATGTGGTTAGGAGCATCAACAGGGTTATGACCATAAAGGGGGACCCCTCCTGGCTTGTAACCAGCTTCGTTGACCACGTCGAAGCCAAGGACAACTACACCGTCGTCTTCTACCTCAAGCACCCAACGGCCTACTTCCTCTCCCTCTTAACGACCCCGCCGTACTTCCCGGTGAGCCCGAAGTATGACAACGATAAAATAGACAGCGACGCTACTTACGGAGGAATCGGCCCGTACAAGATAACCAAATGGGTCCGCGACCAGGAGCTCGTCCTCGAGGCCAACCCCTACTACTACGGCTCCAAACCCAAGACTAAGATGATAATAGTCAAGTTCTACAACGACGCCTCGACCATGAGGTTGGCCCTCCAGAACGGCGAGATCGACATAGCTTGGAGAACCCTGAGGCCGACTGACATAAAGAGCCTCGAGCAGGATAAAAATGTAAAGGTCATAGAGGTTCCTGGAGCGTTCATAAGATATATATGCCTAAACACCAAGATCAACCCGACGAAGAACATCAAGGTCAGGCAGGCCCTCGCGGCGGCCGTTAACAGGTCTGAAATAGCCAGCGTTGTCTTCCAGGACACCGTTGAGCCGCTCTACAGCCTCATTCCAAACGGGATGTGGAGCCACAAGGACGTCTTCAAGGATGTTTACGGCGACGCCAACCTCGACCTCGCCAAGAAGCTCCTCAGCGAAGCCGGTTACTCCGAGAGCAATCCACTCCAGATAACGCTCTGGTACACGCCGACTCACTACGGTGACACAGAGGCCTCACTCGCCCAGGTTCTCAAGAGCGAGTGGGAGAAGACGGGTATGATCAAAGTCGAGATAAAGAGCGCCGAGTGGAACACCTACACCGACTACGCCAGGAAGGGCCAGATGATGGTCTACCTTCTCGGCTGGTACCCGGACTACCTTGATCCGGATGACTACACCACCCCGTTCCTTGACGGAGACGCCAACGGCTGGGCTGGAACCGGCTACAACAACACCCAGATGAACACCATACTCAGGAAGGCCCAGACTATAACGGACCAGACCCAGAGGGCAAGCCTGTACGAGCAGGCCCAGGACATCCTGGCCCAGGACGTTCCATACATACCGCTGATCCAGGGCAAGCTCTTCGTCGTGACCCAGAAGAACGTTGAGGGCGTTACCATCGGACCGGACATGATATTCCACTACAACACCGTCTACAAGACGGGATGATTTCTCTTTTGTTTTCCTTTTTGTCTGTTGTATCGAACTAAAGGGGTGATTAACTTGGCCAGGGGATTGGGTCGCTACATAGTAATAAGGGCCCTTATGATAATCCCAATGATACTCATCCTCTATACGATAGTTTTCCTATTCCTCCGCGTTCTCCCCGGAAATCCGATTCTGGCCGTTGTGGGAACCAAAAACATCCCACCCGAGCAACTCCACCACTTGGAGCACATGGCCGGTCTCGATAAACCGCTCTACGTCCAGTACTTCGACTATCTCTGGAAGATGCTCCACGGTAACCTCGGCGTTACCCTCGCCTCGCCGATGGGCAAGCCCGTTTCGAGTTACATAGCCCTCCGCCTTCCGGCGACTATAGAGCTCACGATCTTCGCCTTCACAGTGAGCGTTCTCCTGGGCCTTGCCACAGGCGTTTGGGGAGCCGTTAGGAAGGGAACGAAGATAGATACTAGTATGAGGGTATACAGCATAGTCGCCTACACCCTCTTCATACCGTGGTTTGGAATGATGCTCCAGTACCTCTTCGGGGTCAAACTCCACTGGCTACCCACATCCGGAAGGATTGACCCGGGCATAACCTCGTTCCACTCCATAACCGGCCTTTATCTCCTTGACAGCCTGGTTGAAGGGAACTGGGCGGCTTTCGTGAGCGTGGCCGAACACCTCATCCTGCCCAGTTTAACCCTCGGAATAGTGCTCAGCGGAGCCTACACCCGTCTCGTCAGGAACAACATGATCGACGTCCTCAGTCAGGACTTCATACGCTCCTACAAGGCGAGGGGAGTCCCGGACCGGAAAGTCCTCCGGTACGCCCTCAAGAATGCGTTTATCCCCGTTGTGACGCTCATGGGCCTCCAGTTCGCGATACTCCTCGGCGGTGCGGTCCTTACCGAGACCACCTTCAACTGGCCGGGAATGGGCACCTTCATCATGGACAGGATTAACTACCGCGACTACAACTCTATCCAAGGTGCGGTGATAGTCTTCGCCCTCTTCGTCGGCCTGATCAGCCTTATCGTGGACATAATCTACGCAATCCTCGATCCGAGGGTGGAGTACTGAGGAGGGATAAGAATGAGAGTTATCGACTACCTGCTGAAACCGCTCAGGGAAAGGAAACCCGGCAGGGGGCTTCTCATATTCGGTCTCATTGTAGTCTTCACTGTCATACTACTGGCCCTCCTAGCCCCAGTGATATCCCCATACAATCCGACGGAGATAGGACCGGACGTCTTCTCGCCCCCAAGCTGGAAGCACCCGATGGGAACCAACAACCTGGGTCAGGATGTCTTCTCCAGGATAATCTGGGGCTCCAGGATAATCCTCTACGTAGTGGCAGTGGCCACCACACTTTCAATAGTCATTGGGGTGCCCCTCGGCCTCCTCTCCGGATACTACGGCGGAAAAACCGATAGAACCCTCAGCATGATAATGGACAGCATCTACTCCTTCCCGTCCCTCATCCTGGCCATAGTGATAGCCGTTGTCCTCGGCCCCAGTCCCATCAACACCGCGGTGGCAATAAGCTTCGTCTACGTACCGACCTATTTCAGGATGGTGCGCGGTCAGACGCTCAGTCTCAAGGGCCAGCTCTTCGTCGAGGCCGCCAAGGCCATAGGGACCAAGAACAGAGAGATAATGCGCAAGTACATCCTGCCCAACGTCATGCCGACCGTTCTGGTCGTGTTCACCCTCAGCGTTGCGGATGCCATCCTAACGGAGGCAGGTTTGAGCTTCCTCGGTCTTTCAGTGACCCCGCCGACTCCCGACTGGGGATACGACCTCCACGTCGGCCAGCCCTTCCTCCTCGACGGTTACTGGTGGCTTGCCTTCTTCCCGGGGATAATGATCATGCTCCTGGCCATGGGGTTTGCCATGATAGGCGAGGCCATCAACGAGAGGCTTTCCCTTGGAACGAGGTGAGGAGAATGTTGCTAGAAGTCAAAAACCTGAGCGTTTACTACTACACCCTCTCCGGTGTCGTCAGGGGCGCTGAAAACGTCTCCTTCAGCGTCAAGGAGGGAGAGTGGATAACCTTCGTCGGAGAGAGCGGAAGCGGCAAATCAACGGTGGCCCACGCGGTCATGAACATCGTCCCGTCGCCGGGGAGGATCGTCTCGGGGGAGGTTATCTTCAACGGGAAGAATCTGCTGGATATGGATAAGGAAGAGCTCCGGCAGATCCGCGGGAAGGAGCTCAGCATGGTCTTTCAGGACCCGATGACGAGCCTTGACCCCCTGAGAAAGGTCGGCGACCAGATAGTGGAGACGATGACGGTTCACGGCGTTCCCGAGGAGGAGGCTAAGGAGCAGGCAAAGGAACTCCTTGAAAAGGTGAACCTGCCCGCGGACAGGCTCGACTACTACCCCCACCAGCTCTCCGGAGGGCAGAGGCAGAGAATAAGCATAGCGATGGCCATGGCCTTCAAGCCCAAGCTCATTATAGCAGATGAGCCTACAACCGCCCTCGACGTCATAGTCCAGGACGCGATAATGGACCTGATAGACGAGATGAAGGCGGAGGGGACGAGCATCTATTTCGTCACCCACGATATCTCATTGGCGGCGGAGAGGAGCGATAGAATAGCTGTCATGTACGCGGGAAAGCTTGTGGAGATAGGAACGACGGAACAGATAATCGAGAACCCCCTCCATCCCTACACGAGGGGATTGGTTCAGAGCGTTCCAGATCTATGGAAAGAAGGGGAGGTAAAACCCATAGAGGGCTACCCGCCGGACTTAAGGAGCCCTCCCAGCGGCTGCCGCTTCCACCCGCGCTGTCCAGTGTTCAAGGAGAAAGCAGAGCTAAAAGGCCTGTGCAATGCCGTTGAACCGGAGCTTATAGAGGTTGAACCGGGACACCTCGTCGCCTGCCACCTCCACGGGGGTGCGAGAAATGAGTGAACCGCTCCTGTCGGTCAGGAACCTCAAGAAGTACTTCCCGATAAAGCAGGGCCTCCTCGAGTCGTTCAGAAAGAAGGAACAGCGCTATGTAATGGCCGTTGACGGGATAACCTTCGATATAGCCCGCGGCGAGGTTCTCGCCCTCATAGGCGAGAGCGGCTGTGGAAAAACGACCGCGGGAAGGACCATCCTGAGGCTCATAGAACCAACTAGTGGGAGGATAATCTTCGATGGGACGGACATAACAAAGCTCTCCCAGGAGGAGCTCAGGCCCTTCAGGAGGAGAATGCAGATAATCTTCCAGGATCCGTACTCAAGTTTAAGCCCGAGGATGAAAATAGGCGACGCGATAGCGCACCCGCTCCTCGTCCACGGGCTCGCCACAAAGGAGGATACAAAGGAAGCCGCCTTACAGATGCTCAAGCGCGTCGGCCTGACTCCCGAGGACGAGTTTTACGACCGCTATCCGCACCACCTAAGCGGCGGCCAGAGGCAGCGTGTGGTGATAGCGAGGGCAATGATACTCAAGCCGAAGTTCGTGGTTGCAGACGAAGCCGTCTCGATGATAGACGTCTCAATGCGTGCCTCTATACTGGAGCTTCTGGAGTCCTTCAGGAAGGAGTACAACCTCAGCCAGCTCTTCATAACCCACGACATAGCCGTCGGAAAGCTCATAGCGGACAGAATTGCCGTCATGTACCTCGGGAGGATAGTCGAGATAGGCCCAACGAAGGAAGTCCTGAAGAACCCCGCCCACCCCTACACGGCGGCCCTCATAGAAGCAGTTCCATCTATAGCCAGGCGGAAGAAGGAGAAGAAATTCAGAATAACTGGTGAAGTTCCGAACGCCGCCCACATACCGCCGGGATGTCGCTTCCACCCAAGATGCCCATTCGCGGACGAGAAGTGCAGGAGCGAGGAGCCGAAGCTGGTTGAGGTTTCTCACAACCACTTCGTGGCCTGCCACTACCCGCTCGGGTGAGACCTTTTCGTTTTAATTTTCCTTCTCCGATTTTCCGAGTCTAAGCTTCCTGTCGATTTTAAGCATCTCTCTCCACTGCCTTCCGGGCCAGTAGATTTGACCGCATTTCTTGCAGACGTAGAACTCATCGTAGCGCTCGTAAACACTCCCCGGAACTTTGTCCTTAACGTATTCTTTAGGAACCCGTTCTATCGGCCCGTTGCACTTGGGACAGCGAGCATTCGCCGGAAAGAGCTCCTTGAACCCAATCCCAAACTTTTTCAGCTCCTCGACCTGGCCCTCAAGGGAGTTCGAGGAGAGAAGAAAGACCTCTACCCCTGCCGTCCTGGCCCTCTGAGCGAGTCCACCATCGCGAGTTATAATTACCCTTCCCTCCTCGAGGGCCCTCTTAATGATGTCATCATCGTCCACTACCCCGTAGAGGGTGTCGTAGCCGTAGAGGCGGAGCCAGCGTGCTAGGCGGCCGAGCATCATGTCGGCGATGAACTTCATAGCAATCGCTGAGAGTTTAGTAATTAAGTTAAAGTGTCTTCCGGTGGGAACGCTTATAAATCGGTTGTATTTTACAGTCATAAAACATCTTGATGCCTGGTGATGGAGATGCTCGTCTACTTTATCGGCACGGGCGGGAGCGAGGGAATTCCAGCTCACCTCTGCACCTGCTCAACGTGCAATGAAGCCCGGAAGTTCGGCTTCGCCCAGAGAAAACCCTCGACGCTCGCAGTAATCACCGAAAACCGGAAGGCCGTTCTCTTCGACGTTGGGACTGATATAAGGGACTTCCTCAACGTTCCGCTTGAGGCGATCTTCCTGACCCACTGGCACCACGACCATATCTACGGTCTCTACAAGCTCCGCTGGATGGCGATGGAGACACCTCTCTACGCGCCGGAGGGGCACGCAGATGCCCTAATCCTCAACGACCCGAAGAACCTGCGGCCAAAGACGCTGAAGCCCGGCGATACTTTAAGAATGGACACGCTGAAGATAACGGCCATAAGACTCGACCATGAGGTAGAGACACTCGGCTACCTCATCGAGGAGGACGGGAAGAGCGTGGCCCTGCTCTACGACACGAAGGGCCTCCCCGGGGAGACCTGGGAGTTTCTGAGGGAGAAAGCACCGCTGAGGCTCGCTATTGTCGATGCCACTTATCCGCCCGGCTTCGACGATCCTAACCACAACAACGTGAACGAGGCCGCTCAGATAGGTCTCCAGCTGGCAGAGAGAACCGTTTTAAGCCACATCTCCCACAAGAACCTGCCATTCCTTGAGCTCGTCGAATACGTGAGGAAAAGATGGGGAAATAAAGTCCTCGTTGCCTACGACGGGATGGTGTTTTACGTCTGAGAGCGGAATTTCTCGAAGTCCTTTAAGTCCCAGACCAGATATCCCTCTTCCCTCAGGGTTTTCTTTCCAGTTATCCCCCTTGCAATGAGTCCGTAGCTCCCCTCCCAACCATCCAGCCCCACTAGTCCCGACTTTCTCATGAGGTCTTTCAAAATTCCCCGCGCTTCCCTCTCCCTCAGCTCCTTCCACTTCACCTCAATGAAAAGGGACTTCCTCTCCTTTTCATTAAGGGCTATGAGATCTATCTCCTCACCCTTGTGCCACCACCGGCCAATTTTTGTGAACCTAAACGGAAGCCCGCTAGTTTTGTTTAGCTCGATCAAAAACTGTCTTGCAACCTCTTCAAAGGCCTTCCCGACGTAGGCGTTGAACTCCTCCCAGTCCATCTCGAACGTTCCGATTTCCATCCTTCCCCTGTTTGGTTTTACAAAGCGGAACCAGAACTCAAAGAAGCGGTCGTTGAGATAATAACGCGCCTTTCTGCTCCTCTCACTCTCAGTTATTGGAACTTCCCGTCTCACTAGATCTAGGGAGATGAGCGTTCTCAAGTACTTGGGCATGTCCTTTGCGTCTATTCCCGCCCAGTTCGCAATCTCACTCACCCTGTGCTTCCCGCTCGCCATCGCTTCGAGTATCAAATAGTAGCGGTGAACATCTCCAAGTTCCTCCCGGAGAATGAACTCCGGCTCCTCATAAAGGATTGAAGTTGGTGAAAACGCAGTCTCCAAAAGCTCCCTCCTGAAGTTCTCTCCGTGGAAGAGCCTGAAGTACATCGGAACGCCGCCGGTAACTGAGTAAATCTGAACCACCGTCTCAAGGGGCCTATCGCTGAAGTATTCCGCCACGTGGAAGAAGCCGAGAGGTTTCAGCTTCAGCTGGGCCGTTCTCCTTCCATAGAGGGGGTTAGTGTAGCCCATCAGGCCCTCCATCAGACCCACAAGGGAGCCGCTCAGTATCAAAAAGAACCTATCATCGAGTATTTCATCTATTATTGCCTGGAACACGGCCGAGGTGTTTTTGTCCGCCAGGAGCAGGTACGAAAACTCATCTATTACGACCACCAGCCTCTCGGGAGCCTTCAGTTTTATTAACTCAAAGGCTCTTCTGAAGTCCCTGACTTCGAGATCGGGAAGGTCGAGCCTTTCAGCGGCTTCTTTGTAGAAGCGCCTCGCGTTGGCCTCCAGTCCGCCCCTGTCGGCCAGAAAGTATATTGCATCCTTCCCGGCAATAAACCGCTTTATCAGTTCGGTCTTCCCAACGCGCCGACGTCCGTAGATTATCAGCACCTCTTTTTTGTCGGAGCGGTGGAGCCTCTCCAAGAAAGCCAGTTCATTTTTACGGTTAACAAACATTATCTTCACCAGGATAATCTTTGTTAGTATAAAATTTAAAGGTTTTGAGCATCAGGTAGGAGTAGGGTAAACGGCAAGAACGACCATGGAGGTCGTTTCTGTGTTCGTGTCTCCGTTAGGGATTATCCCCCCATTTTCAATGCGATATCCGGTTCTTATCCCGCCGTTGGGGGCCTGGAGGCGGGAGATTGCCTCCATACACCCATCAAAGACTTTTTCTCCTTCCCTCGGTTTTCCCAAAATTCTGTGGAGGTAAACGAAGAGGGCACACTTGTAAGTCTGATAAACGCCTTTGAATGCTTTATCCCGAAAGCCGTTTCCGTCCCACATGCCGATAAGGGAGCGGTAAAACTGCATTGCTTTGGTTCTATCCCTATTTAGGGTCTCGTTAAGGGCCGCGTAGGCTAACAGGTCTGCGTAGTCCTGCCAGTCGTCCATCCTGCAGGAGAGGTTCGCCCGCTCATATTTTATGGTGAACTCCGAGTGGAACTTTTGGGAGTAGATCTTCCCAAGAACTTCCGTTTCAGAGCAGAAAAACCCCTTTATTGGCCGTCCTAATAAAACATCAGCCTTCCCGTTCCAGCCGCCAGAGTAGTTCTCGTCAAGGTTTTCCTTGATCCTTTTCCCGAGCGGCGAACCGAGGAGGGTCAGTGCTCTCGCCGCCAGCAGGTTGTCGTTGGCGACATAGATGGTCTCGTTATCGGGGTAAGCCGTTACCGCCGCCCTCAGCAGCCCCGCCTCCGGAACGTACTGCGACTCGAGGAAGGTCCTAAGAGCAGAAGCGTTTACAGTAAGTTTCTCCTGTTTGCTCTTCCAATGATAAGTTATGAATGATGTTGAGATTAGTAACACGACAACAATGAACACAATGGACGCTTTAATTGACCATTTCATGGTACAGGGTCAGTGAAAAGACCTAAAACTTTTTCTGGAGAGCAACAACATTCAATAGGTGTGGTTCAATGCGCGTCCTCGAGCTGGCGAAGAGACGAAAGACCGTCAGGCGGTTCCTACCGGATAGACCGCCAAAAGAAGACATCCTGAATGCGATTAAAGCAGCCAAGGAAGCCCCCTCCGGGATGAACGCTCAGCCCTGGAAGTTCGTGGTTGTTGATGACGACTGGCTGAAGGCCAAAATCCGTGAAGTCTGCGAGAGGGAAGAGGAGAAGTTCTACTCAAAAACTAAAGGTGACCTGATGGCCTGGCTGAACTCGGAGGGCTTTAAGCCGGAGAAGCCGTTCTTGAGCGAGGCACCGTGCCTAATTCTCGTCTTCGGCCACACGAAGGCCCCTTACTGGCTCCAGTCAACGTGGATAGCCGTCGGCTACCTCCTGCTCGCACTCGAAGAGCTCGGCCTCGGGACTGTAACCTACACGCCACCCAATCCAAAACCCGTGGAGGAAGTCCTAAACGCCCCCGATGGGTACAAGCTCCAGACGGTACTGCCAGTTGGATATCCAGCGGATCCAAAGCCAAAATACGAGAGAAAGAAGCTGGAGGATGTGGTGAGCTTCAACGGCTTTTAAAGCCTCTTCGAGAGTATCCTTGACTTTTTGGTGGCGGCGTCTATAGCCTTCATCACGGCCGTCCTTACCCGACCTTCTTCAAGCTCGAAAATCCCATCTATCGTCGTTCCACCGGGGGTTATAACCCACTCCCTGACCTCGGCGGGATGCTTATCCGTCTCCATGAGGAGTTTTGCGGTTCCGAGGAGGGTCTGGAGGGAGGCTATCCTCGCAACTTCCCTTGGCAGGCCAACTCTCAAACCACCGTAGATCATGGCCTCAAGGAAGACCGCAACGTAGGCCGGTCCAGAACCGCTGAGTCCAGTTATGGCGTCCATGTGCTCCTCCTCGACATGGATACATTTTCCAAAGGAGGAGAAGAGGGTCTCCACAAGTTCAACATCCTTTCCATTGAGGTCAGTTGAATAGGCTGTAAATGATTCCTTCACGAGAACGGCTATGTTAGGCATCGCCCTAACGACCCTGGAACCCGGCGCGAGCCTTTTGAGGTGGTCAAGCCCTATTCCGGCTGCGAGCGACACAAGAAGCTTCCCCTTGAGGTTCCTCCCTATTTCCCCGAGAACCTGGGAAACCTTGTTGGGCTTAACGGCCAGAAACACGACCTCCGCCCATTCGCTCGCCCTGATGTTGTCGTCGGTAACCTCAACGCCGTATTCCTCAAGCCACTTAGCCTTCTCTACTTTCCTCCTGGTGGCCACCACCTCGTGACCGGCCTCGCTCAGGGCCTTCGCAACGGCGCTCCCAATGGTTCCCGCACCTATAACAGCCACCTTCATAGCTATCACTCGGGATGGTATGATGTCAGTGCAAATAAGACTTCCCCAGTTTCAGACATCACCATGACGAAAATTTGAGTATTTTCTGATTATTTTTGTCGTTTTGACAGAAAAGTATCGAGCTCTTTTAAAACTCCCATCTGCTCCCATGTCTCTACTGCCCCCGGACGGAGTGAGCGAACCCTCATCAGTGCCTTTCTCAAAGACAGCCCCTTTGAGTACATGAGCCACGCGACCGCCACCGTTCCGCTCCTCCCCAGGCCGCCCATGCAGTGGATTAGAACTTTTTTGCCAACATTAACCCGCTTCTCAATCCAGAGGAGAATTTTGAGGAGCTGCTCAAGGGACGGGGCCGTGAAGTCTGCTATCGGGCTGTGGAGGACTTCTACACCCCTCTTTTTCCACTCATCAATCGAATAAGGAAGCTCGTACTTTCCAACGAGAACCACCACCGCATCGAAGTCCTCAGCAACCTCGTCGAGCTCCTTCTCCGTCGGCATCCGTGAGAAGGCTACATTATTATCCACGAACTTGGCGGAAAGCCACATCTCACCACACCCTCGTCCCAACAGGCACCTCTTCGGGAACCGGTAGGAGGTAGACTTTTCCTTCCTCCGTTTCCGCAACGATGAGCATTCCCCAGCTCTCGACTCCGGAGAGCTTCTTCGGCTTCAGGTTAAGGACGAAGACGAACTTCTTTCCCTCAAGCTCTTCCGGTGAGTACTGGTCGGCTATGCCCGTTATTATCGTCCGCTCTTCCTTGCCTAAGTCAACGTCGAGCTTGATGAGCTTCTTCGTCCTCTTCAGCTTCTCGGCCCTCTTAACGAGGCCGACGCGGAGGTCAAACTTCCAGAATTCATCAACGTCGTAGAGCTTCATAAGACCACCGGAAAAAGTTGGGAGAGGGGATATTTTAGGGTTGCCCATCCCAGAGGAGGATTTCATCTCCCCTGCTCTCGGCAACCAAGATCCCATCATTCTCAAAGACCCACGCGCCGCCGGGCGGGAAGCTGTTAACGATGAACGTCCTAACTCCAAGGGCCCTAACACGCTCGGACATGGCCTCGATGTCCTCTTCGTTTAGTTCTCCGTATTCGGGCGAATACTCCATGGGCACGAGGAGGATGTCCGGCTTTTTCCTCCGCACCCACTTGGCTATGCGCTTGTTGTATAGGTCGCCGCAGATGATGATTGAAACCTTTCCAAACTCCGTTCTGACAGTCCTCACCGTGTTGCCAGTGCAGAACTTGTAGGGCTCCTGGAACTTGCGGTGCTTTAGAAGGATTTCTCCGCTCCGCCCGATGAGCAGGGCGGAATTGTAGACGCAGTTCTTGTAGGGCTCAAGAAGGCCGAAGACTATGTAAACACCGTTCTCTCTTGCCAGCTCGCTCACCCTCTCGACAATTTCATCGTAAAGCCTCGCTCCAGAGAAGTCCCACTCCTCAAAGCCGGTGAGGCAGTACTCCGGAAAAATGAGGAAATCTGGGTTGTATTCTAAGGCCTCGATGAAACGTCTTTTGAACTCCTCCCAGTTGGCCTTGAAGTTCCCATCCTCAACCCTCATCGGGATTAGCACTACCTTCATTTTAGCTCCTCCGAAAGGTTAAAGAGTTCTTCCGCCAGGCTTTCGGGGATTTCATTGGGTTTCTGATATCTTAAAAGCTCCCCAAAGCATTCCTGAATGCGCTCGAGGCTTTTAAGATTCCTTTTCACCATTTCCTGCATTTGCGGAGGTTTGTCGTTTAAGGCAGCGGTGAAAAAGCCAGCAATGTTATATGCGGCCGTGTGGATGAAATAGTATTTCCTCTCCCCCGTCTGCTCATACAGGTTGAAAAATATTTTTCCAAGAAAGATGGAATGCTCATCATAGAGAACCAGCTGAGACCAAAGGTAATCACTGGAAGCATTTGCTTTGATGGAACCATTAAGAGAGTCTGCCATGTCCGAGAGGAAAACTTGAGATCTGGTGGAATCAACGTATATACTTTCAAGAAGTCGCTCATTCTTTCTCCCGCACTCCCACCACCCGTAGGTGGAAGCGACGAGGGCAAGGGCCAGTATAAGTGCAACTATCTTAAGGACATCTTTCTTCCCCACCATAAATCACCTGCTTACTACTACTGACAAAAACTTTAAAACTTTTTGTCCACAAAAACGCTTAGCTAAAACTGGAGGTCCTGAAATGAAGACGTACTCCTTCGGCGTCGAGACGGTTCCGGTCGCTTTAGCTGACGATCTGCTCATCGGGAGCGTCCACGATGGAAGGAACTACAGAATCATGCTGGCGAGGATGACGGGCGAAGAAGTACTCGAAACCCGCTTTCTGGGTGAGAAAAACGACTGGGAAGGGCACTCAATAGCGCGGATCGAGGGCGGCTACATGATAGGGGGCGCCGTTGAGGGGGAAGCAACTCCCGAGGGGGGCAAAGGGTGGAAGGCCTACGTCGCGAGGCTTGATGAGGAGTTAAACGTCCTCTGGGAGCGAAAGATCGAGACAAGGGGCAACGAGTGCGTTTACTCAATCCTTCCGGTAGGAGATTCAATCTTCATAGCCGGTGAGAGTGGAAGGACTGGAAACAGGGGCTTCTTCGTGGGAATGCTCTCAATGGACGGTGAGCTGCTGTGGCTGAAGGACTTTGGGGGCTGGGAGGACGTTGTAACGGCATCTCTCCTTTTAGGGGAAAGACCCAGACTTGTAGGGAGTGTCAAAGATAGGTACTGGAAAGTCGTCGCCTTCGACTTCGATTCCGATGGGAACTTAGCAGGTCATGAGACCATCACAGAAGGAGGGATATCTTTAACCGCGGTCCTCTGGAACGGTAAGCTTCTCCTGGCTGGCTATTCTGATGAAGACCTCTGGATCTGGGGCGGGGAGTGGGAGGTAACCCTCCTCAACGGGGCCGCCACTTCGCTCCTACCGCTTGAGGACGGCATCCTCGTCGGAGGAGAGGTTGGGAGAACTGCTCTCCTTATGGAACTCGACTCCAGCGGGGAAATTCTCTGGAAAAAGCCCCTCTGGGAGCGTGGCTGGGTGGAGGTTTTGACTTGGGAGATTGGGGCGGGTGTAAAAGGAGAGGACGAAAAGACGGTTATGGCCGTCGAAGCGATAGAAAAATAAACCCCAGTCCTCTAAAACGCCGGGAGGGATTTGATATGGATTTAATCAAGAAGTTCAAGCTCCTAATAGCCTTGATAAACACGGGCTTCCTTGGAAACCTGCTCGTTATCTACTTCCTCTCCAAAGGTTTCAGCTACGCCCAGATAGGCCTTGAGACCTCAGTGGGGGTTTTAGGAGCTTTCCTCTTCGAGGTCCCCACGGGGGTCGTCGGCGACAAAATAAGCAGGAAGCTGAGCGTCCTCATAGGCTTCACTATACACGCCCTCGGAACGGTTGTTCTTCTCTTCCTCAGGAACTTTCCTATGCTCCTCTTATATGTGCTCATCTCCTCCCTGGGCGCCGCCTTTGTCAGCGGGAGCTTTGAAGCGTGGCTTTTCGACGACCTGAAGCACATCGGCAGGGAAAAGGAATACAGGAAGGTAATGAGGGACGCGAAGAGCATAACCATCCCCCTCTTGGCAACGGCGCTGGTAACCGGTGCCTTTCTGGCGCAGTTCTACGGCTTCACCCTGCCCCTCGTCCTGAGCCTCATCGTTGAGCTTTCGGCGGTGGTATTAATCATCTCAATCCCGGAGTACGAGTTCAAGAAAACGGAGAAGGCTTATCTGGGTCACGCTCTCTCTTCACTAGGGGAGCTCTTTCAGCCGAGGCTCTTCTGGCTCATCCTCCTTTCGATCGTCGTGAGCATGCAGGCCAACCAGTTCAGGAAGTTCTTCGAGCCTTACCTTGGGGAGGTACTCGCAAGAAGTCTCAGAACTACGCTCATGGGCACCCTGGGGCTCTTAGGTGTGGTCGAGGTCACCGTTAGGACGGTTCCAAGGCTCATCGGCGTCCGCCTCCGCGACCCCTGGAGCAGGCGGGCGTACTCATTGGCTCCCCTTCTCCTTCCTATACTAACAGTTCTATCCGTGGTTTACACCAACCCTCTCTGGATAGTCATCCTCGGAATAACCCTCACAATCCTAACGGCGGCCTTCGGCTTCAACCTGAACGTGGAGTTCCAGCACAGGATACCGAGCGAGAAGAGGGCTACCCTGCTTTCCCTTGACAAGATGCTCGCGGGCCTTGTGATGGCGGTTTTCTACGCCGTCTACGGCTTTGCTGTGGACAAACTGGGCCTGCCGGAGGCAAGGCTGACGTTCGCCGTGGTACTGCTGGTGCTTGGTGCCGGCTTCAAGGCGGGGGAAGTCATGGGATTCCTGGGGGAGCACCTGAGATTGAGTCATCTGGAGGAGGGAAGCTGAAGCATACCCTGATTTCTTTTTTCCATTTTCATAATTAATCTCAAATCTTTGGAAAATCCAATACTGTTATATCTTCGCATTATTGTGAGACGTTACATACTGCCCTGGATTGGGAGAAAACCTTTTCTGATGCACATCACAGATAGTTATATGGGGTAGCTCGAAACGCCCGACATAGTCGTGACCGGAAGGGGAGGTGCAGGGAAAACAACTACCACGAGCAACTTAGGGGTATACTTTTCTGGAAGGGGCATTGATACCCTCCTTATCGACGGCGACCTATTCCTCCCCAAACTATCGCTTCACTTTGGTATTGATAATCCCGCAGTGAACGTCCACTCAATTCTACGGAATCCTCGAATAAACCCTTTTGATGCCATTTACAGGGACCCCAGGACGGGAGTCCATCTCGTACCTGGGAGCCCCAACATTTACGACGTCCTCCACCTCGATCACAGTCATCTTGTGGAGATTGTCTCAGAATACTCGAAGAGCTACAACGTTGTTATTGTGGACTCCCCGGTAGGGATACCCTTCGACGCCCTTCCCACGTTTAACATTATGGAATACCAGATTGTAGTTCTGGAGCTTGAGAGATCCCCAATTTACAGCCTCAAAGTGATGCTTGAGAACGAGTTGTTGAAGCTAAAGGCAATAGGGGACGAGTTCGGGCTCAAAGTGGGGGTAGTCATAAACAAAGTTCGAGAGGCACGGAGGGATATAGATGATGTTGTGGACTTCATTGAAGAAGTCGTTGGAGTCCCCGTCCTGGGTGTCGTGGCTCTGGACGACCACGTTCCCCTCGCCATCAACTATGGCATGCCCGTTCTTGCAAAGTTCCCCCGCGCCCAGGCGTCAAAGGACTTTAGGGCACTGGGTGAGAACGTGTATCAATGGCTCTTCAAGGGCGAGGGAGGAAGTGAGAAGAGAAGAAAATTAAGGCACTTTCTTTATGACCTCTCTGACGTCCTACATCGCATCACTCACTGGAGTTGAAGGAGAGAAGCTCTGATACCCTAATGAGTGGAACAAAGGAGTACCCTTTTTTGGTTATGGCCCTTTCTGCGCCTTCTTCCCTGTCCACTACCACGGATATCGCGGCTATCTCTCCACCAAGGGACTCGATAATGCCTGCAGCCTTTAAGACGCTTCCACCCGTGGTCGTCACGTCCTCAACGAGGAGAACCCTTTCCCCAGGCTTTACCTCCCCCTCTATCTGACTTCCGGTTCCGTGTCCCTTGGGCTTTTTCCTGACTATAACCAGGGGCTTTCCGGTTTCAAGGGCGAGCGCAGTTGCTATCGGGACTGCCCCAAGCTCCGGGCCGGCAACGCGGTCGAACTCTATTCCAGCTTCTTCTATCCTCTCGGTCATGAGCTTCGCTATAAGCTTCAGAGCCTTTGGATTGGTGGTGAGCTTTTTTACGTTGATATAATAATCACTCTCCTTCCCTGAGGTCAGGACGAAGCGGCCAAATAGTATAGCACCCTCATTGAAGAAGGACTTTATCAGCATCTCCCTTTTTCCCGTTTCCATTTCAGAATTCATGGCAACATTCCTCCAGTCAACGGTTCAAATCAACACTAAAAGGGCAAAAAGGAGAGGGTTTAAAAAAATAGCGGCCTCACTCGGAGGCCTCTTTCTCCTCGACGAGCTTTTTAAAGGCCTCTCCCGCATCTGAGAAGCTCTTGAAGAGCTTGAGCATCTCCATCGGGAGCGGCAGGACGATAACGTTGCTCTTATCACTGGCCACGTCGCTGATGGTCTGGAGGGTTCTGAGCTGGAGCGCCATCGGGTGCTGGGACACTATCTCGGCTGCATCGCGGAGCTTCTCAGCGGCCTGTCTCTCGGCTTCTGCCAGAGTTATCCTTGCCCTCCTCTCACGCTCGGCCTCCGCCTGCTTGGCCATAGCCCTCTGCATTCCAGCGGGAAGCTCGACGTCCTTTATCTCGACGGTGGACACCTTTATGCCCCAGGGGTCGGTAGCCTCGTCAATTATCTTCTGGAGCTCCATGTTAAGCTTCTCCCTCTCGCTCAGGAGCTCGTCGAGGTGAGCCTGACCTATAACGCTCCTCAACGTTGTCTGGGCTATCTGACTCGTGGCCATTATGTAGTTTGCAACCCGAGTGACGGCCTTTACCGGGTCGACAACACGGAAGTAGACTACTGCATTCACCTTAACCGGAACGTTGTCCTTTGTGATAGTCTCCTGAACTGGAACGTCGAGAACGCGCGTACGCAGGTCAACGATGTATGCTTTTTCGAACACCGGTATGATAAAGAACAGCCCGGGTCCCCTTGCACCGACGACTCTACCAAGCCTGAATATCACTGCCCTCTCGTACTCCTTCACTATCTTTATGGCACTTGCCAGAATTATCAAAACAAAAAGCAAAATTGTTCCAAGAACTATAGTTCCAATTCCCATACATCACACCTCCTTTCTTTCAGGTTCCCCGAAGGAGGGTTCATTGTTATTCTCCCCCTCTCTTTCGACTATGAGAGTGAGCCCCCTCATTCCAACGACCTTAATCCTCTCCCCGGGTTTTATGGGCTCCCCGTTCCTGCTCTCCGCCTTCCACAGCTCCCCGTGTACCTTAACCATTCCCTCAGGGTTCAGCTCCTGAACAACCTTTCCAACCTCACCTATCATCTCCTCCTTTCCGGTCTGGACTTTCTTGCGTCTGTCCCTAACTATCGTCGCAACGCCGAAGGCAAAGAACAGGCCAAGGAGGACTGCGATTAGGATTATGACCAGGCGCAGGTTTGAGAAAGTAGATTCTTTGATGAGATACTCATTGCTGCTTCCGAAGAGCAGGATACCCCCAAGTATCATGGTAATCACCCCCGCAACGGTGAACAGGCCAAACGTCGGTGTTAGTGCCTCAGCTATGAAGAAGATCACCGCGAGGAATATCAGCACAAGACCAGCGCTGTTGTATCCAAAGTAGCCCAGCCCTATAATGCCCAGAACCAGGAGAATGGCTCCAACTGTCTCAGGAACGTGCCAGCCGGGCGTTATAAAGCCAAATATTAGGCCAAGGATACCTATGTTGAGAAGAACGTAGGCCACCGTTGGATCTGAGATGTACCTGATGACATCGTCCTTGAGAGAGGGGCCCACAGTGATTATTCTGGTGTCCGTGAAGTTGAGGGTTACGTAGCCCTTCCCGGCCACGGGAATCTTGGTTCTCATCCCGTTGGCCTTTTGAAGGAGTTCGTCGACGTTGCTGGCGGTTATCTCGATTACATGGTCTTTGAGAGCTTCCTCTGGGGTTAAGCTCAGGTCCTCCGTTATGAAGAGCTCCGCCGCAGTTTCGTTCCTTCCGCTGGCCTCCGCGAGGCTCCTGATGTAGGCGATGTAGAAGTTCCTGATCTTCTGGGGCGCCTTTATTATGCTCCCGTTCGACGCGTAGCCGAGTATCGGCTCGCAGGCGCCTATGCTAGTTGCCGGGGCCATCGCTATGAGGTGGGATCCCAGTGCTATGTACGTCCCGGCCGATGCCGCGATGGCGCCCCTTGGGTAGACGTAGATTATCACCGGAACTTTTGACTCCTGAATCCTCTGGATTATTTCCTGCATCGCGTCCCCCTGGCCTCCGGGAGTATCAATCTCAATGATGAGGGCTTCAGCGTTGTTCTCCTCGGCGAGGGAGATGTACCTGGAGAACTGGTCAACGGAGTAGCTCGTTATCACCCCCTCGAACTTGGCCACGTATACCTTCCTTCCCCCACCATCGGACGAGCTCACCGGGAGGGCCAGAACTGTAAACAGAAGGAAAATTGAGAGGATTATTAAGAGGGAGCGCTTCATGGTTATCCCTAACACCATGTACTCATTAGAGTTTAAAAACCTTCATCTTTTGGTGTGTTTCCCTGACTTCGAAAATGGTTTATACTTTTCAACATACAGTATCCGGGGCAGGAGATGAGGGAAATAGCAAAGAAATACAAGGCGTCGAGAAGAAAAGAGAGACTTTTCTGGGCGTGGAAGCTCGTTCGGAGTGCCGCCTCGCTCCCGGATGCACCGCGCTTCTGGGAGGAAGTTAAGAGCCAAGGAGTCAAAGAGGAGGACGTTAAGGACGCCCTGCGCTTTTTGGAGGAGATGGGAGAACTAAAGATTAAGCGCTCTGTTGACGGAAGAAGGCTCTACGTTTCCACGCTCAAGGGGATCCGCAGGAACCCCTCAACCCTCGACAGATGGATTAGAACAGCTAAACCTCAAGCCCCGTAAGCATTGCGTACTCCTTCTCGTTCCATACGTCCTTGTCAGTTACTAGGTACACCCTGCCGCCGTTGAGCATGGCGTAGTCTCTGACCGTATGGAGGAACTTCAGCAGGGCCCTAAACCCGTTGTAGAGGGCCAAGTATTCCGGGCAGGTTATAACTACGGCCCGCTTCGGGTTCTCCCTCAGGCTTTTCACTATCTCCTCAAGTATTCGAGGGAACTCCCCGGGGTCGATGAAGCCCGGGGCTGAGCTCACAAAAAGGGGACTCCACGCTGGAGGCACTCTCACGCCGGGCCTTCCCACCAGAAAAGCATCCTCCTCTCTTACCTTCCCCGGGGAGCTCACTATCTGGAAGTTGTCTCTAGCTGGTAGGCGGGGATAATCCTGAATCGCCCCAACGATCGCACCAGTGACCAGAGACAGTAGCACCTTCACAGCGTTCATAGCCATCGATCTTTAATGCGAAAGTGGGATATAAATCCCTTTTTTGTAAGTGGTTGTGTAGGTGCATATGCAGCCCTCGGATTCCTGGACTGATCATCACGGCTCAGCCGGTTGATCCATCGCCATCAGGCATGGAAGAAAATGGGAATGAACTTAAAAACCTTCAGAACAGCTCTTCAAGCTTTACATCTATCTTGTCCGGGTTGAACGGAAGGACGTGCCTTGTGGTCTTGGGTGAATAGACCTCACCGCGCTTGACGAGCTCCATAACCTCTTCCTTGCTCGGGGACTTTCTGATGAAGACGTAGTCTATCTCGCCCCTGTTCATGTCCTCCCTCGCATCTTCCTTGAGGCCGTAGTAGATGAGCTCAATCTTGCCCTCGACGCTCATCTCGTCGAGGACTTTGCTGACCTTCTTCTGCTCGTCAAGACCGCCGGGAACGGCGAAGCTCTTCTCTCCAACTAGGGCGAAGGCTATCTCGCCCCTCTCTGCTTTCTCCTCCGCTTCTGGGTCCTCGATGACATCAAGACCCTCCACATTAAGCCTCTCAACCACCTCGTTGAGGTCGCCCTTGAAGGCCGGGTACCAGGTGTAGACTTTCACATCGTCGCTGAAGTAGTCGAGAATGACTGACGGGGCCTTCTTGGCTCCGAGCTTCTGGAGACCGGCCCAGCGGTGGTGACCGTCGACGATGAGGTAGGTATCCTCGCCGGGAACCTTCGCGAGGAGCATGGGCTTCCAGAAGATTCCGGAGCCGGTGACGCTCTCGATGAACGCTTCAAGCTCCTTCTGAACGAGCTGCTCGTGGGGCTTCATCTTGTCAAGCTCGATAAAAACGTAATCAACCTTCTTCGTGGGTATGTCGTACTTCGGAACCTTTTCAACTCCCATTCTTGACCCTCCGTAATCTTAAACCTGCAGACGGGAATCGAAACGAGGGGATAAAAGGCTTTCCATTGAGGACATGGTGAAATTAAATGCCATTGAAGAACATTTCCGTCCATCCCAGCAAAGGTTAAAACACCGGGAGTATAGAGCAGAAACGATGAGGAACGTCGCTGACCTGCCCCTCCACGGCGGTCACGTTCCACCGTGGCTCGCCCGAAGGATGAGGAAATTAACGCGCTTAGTCCTCCTTCTCGCGGTGGACGAGTACGGCACAAAGGGTCTCCTCGAGAGGCTCTCTGATCCTGTGTGGTTTCAAGCATTTAACAACGTCATAGGCATGGACTGGGACTCATCGGGCTCGACAACGGTAACTGCAGGAATGATAAAGGAGGCCCTCTGGAAGGAAGAGCTCGGCGTTAAAGCAGCCGGCGGAAAGGGAAAGAAGAGTCGCGCAACCCCTGAGGAGCTGAAGACTATATCAGAGCTCCACGACCTCAACCCGGAGCCGTACGTAAGGACTTCCCGTTTAGTTGCGAAAGTTGACACGGTAGCGCTTCAGACGGGCTACCAGCTCTACCACCACGTCTTTTTCTTGGACGAGGAGGGGAACTAGGCGGTCATCCAGCAAGGAATGAATGAGCGGGAAAGGCTCGCAAGGCGCTTTCACTGGTTCGATGCCGAGACTTTCACCCTCGATCCCCACAAAGCAATCGCGGGCTTGCAGAGGGAGTTCGCGCTCAATACCGTCTCAAAGGAAGCCAAGGGGTACCAGAAGACGCTTCTTGACGTTGTCCAAGAGAGCCCGGTGAAAATCAAGAGGGACCTTGAAAGTCTAAAAGCCATCGTAAAGGGCTACCGTCCGCTCGTTTACTACAAACCGCGGGAGCCGTGGGAGAAAGACGTCATAAAGCGCTACAAGAGCCTTGGACGGTTAGAGCTCAACAAGAGGGCCCTTGAGTTCGCCAGGGAGCTGAGCGTTAGCAACTACGAAGAGTTTCTGCTTTTGAAGGGCCTCGGGCCGAGCACGTTCAGAGCACTCTCACTGGTTCTTGAGTTGGTTTACGACGTCCACCCAAGCTGGAAAGACCCGGTTACTCACCCGCCGGACCCCTTTAAGTTCACCTACGCCATCGGAGGAAAGGACAGAGTTCCGTTCCCGATAGACAAACCAGCTTACGATGAGCTGATCTCGTTCCTAGAGGAGCTCATGTCGAGGCATCCTGACGAGAGAACACTTGTGAGGAACGTAACAAAGATAACGAAGAACTGGAAGTTTCCGGAAGGGGAGAAGAGGGCAACTTAGAGATATCCCATTCTCTGTGACCCATATCCATGTGGTATTCTCAGTAGGTTCTACCCGTTTTTGTCCAGTAATGCTTTTAAACGATTAGGCTGCCCTAGAAATGAAATTAAATTAGGATGAAAAAATCGCCACATGAGGTGATGTCCATGTTCCGGAAAGTACTGTTTCCAACGGATTTCAGCGAAGGCGCCTACAAGGCCGCCAAACGCTTTGAGAAGACGAACGAGGCCAGGGTCGGTGAGGTCGTCCTGCTCCACGTCGTAGACGAGGGGACCATCGAAGACCTCATGAACGGCTACTCCCTTCTCTACGATAGTGAAGAGGTTGAGCTAAAGGACGTCGAGGAGAAGCTAAAGGAGAAGGTCATGGAAAAGCTCCAGGCCAAAGTGGAGGACGTCAAGAGGGTCTTCAAGACCGAAAACGTCAAGCCCGTTGTGAGGTCCGGAATCCCCTGGGAGGAGATAGCCAAAGTGGCAGAGGAAGAGGATGTCTCGCTCATACTCTTACCCACCCATGGGAAGCTCGGCTTCTCCAAGGAGCTCCTCGGTTCAACGGCCATGCGCGTCGTAAAGAAGACCTTCCGGCCCGTTCTGCTCCTCAAGCCAAAGTGCAGGTGCGGAGGTGAAGAGGAATGAACTGGCTAAAGCTGAAGAACCACCTTGACAAATACCTCCCGGTTTATGTTATCCTTGCCATGATAGCGGGCTTCTACGTTGGAAAGAACGTCAACCTCAAGCCATACCACGAGACGCTTAAGACCCTTAATATGCTCGTCGTCATCAGTATGATTTACCCGATGATGATTAATCTGCGCCTCGGCGAGCTCAAGAACAGTGCGAAACTTGGAAAGCAGCTGGCCATAGCGCTGGCGATGGGACTGGTTATCTCACCCCTCATTATGTACGGCGCGATATGGCTCACAGAGTTGTTCCGCCCAGTAAACCACATGCTCGCTCTCGGTCTCCTCCTGGCCACTGTTGTTCCGTGCTCCTCGATGAGCATAGCATACACCGGCTTCACCAAGGGCAACCTTGAACTGGCAACCATAGTCGTTGCCCTTAGCTTCACGCTGGCAATAGTCACCGTCCCCGGATGGCTTAAAGTCTTCGCTTCCAGCTACCACGTCAGCATCTCAGTCTGGCTCCTTGTCAAGACCATTCTCATAGTCGTCATAACCCCAATGATACTCGGAGTTCTAACGAGATGGTACCTCCTCAACAAGCTCGGCCCGGAGGGCTTCCTGAGGATAAAGCCGGCCTTTCCGGCCATCTCGCTTCTCGGCATGTACACGATAGTCTTTCTCATCTTCATGGAGAAGGCCAAGATGATAGCCAGCAAACCGAGCATAGTTGCCCTCGCCCTTGTCCCACTGACCCTCTACTACCTCATCGCCCTCCTCTTCATGACCCTGACGGATAGGGCAATAGGGATACCCTACAAGGACCATATGGCAATGACCTTTACCTCCGTTGGAAAAAACGAGGGGACGGCAATGGCAATAGCGCTCGCAGCCGGAACCGGACTAATGGCCATCGGCCCTGCAGTTACTCCAATCATCCAGCTACCCTTTCTCGTCGGCTACGTGAAGGCATGGAGGGGGATAGCTCACTTCTGGAAGTGCAAGGTTGAGGAAAAGGAGGTGCCCACAGCAGCATGAGCTTCTCCATTTACACCCTTAACTTTTTTACGTCTTCTGCGAAATCTAAATGCTAGGTGATAGAAATGCAGATTCTCCTCATCCTCCCCCCAACCGACAGCGCGATAAAGAAAGTTGTTGGAACGACCGGCCCACCCCTGGGACTCGCTTACCTGGCATCGATGGTTCGCGGAGACCATGACGTCAGGATTATCGATGGCATAGCCGAGGAGCTTACCTTCGAGGACGTCATGAGGATACTGAAGAAGTACGACCCCGATGTCGTGGGCATAACCGCGACAACCTCTGCAATGTACGATGCCTACGCAGTCGCAAAAATAGCGAAGAACCTCAACGAAAACGTCTTCGTCGTCATGGGCGGACCCCATGTCACCTTCACCCCGGAGCTCACCATGAGGGAGTGCCCGTGCATTGACGCGGTGGTTAGGGGAGAGGGGGAGCTAACCTTTAAAGAGCTCGTTGATGCCCTCGACAAGGGGAGGCCACTCAAGGGAATACTCGGCCTCTCCTACCAGGATAAGGAAGCGGGCAAGATAAGGAACGAGCCCCCAAGGCCCCTCATACAGAACGTTGATGAAATTCCAATTCCCACCTACGACCTGCTTCCGATGGACAGATACCGGGCCGACGGAACCCCCTTTGGAACGATAATGACGAGCAGGGGATGCCCGTTCAACTGTGCTTTCTGCTCTTCCTCCCTTCAGTTCGGCAAGAGGTGGCGCGGGCACAGCGTTGAGCGCGTCATCGAGGAACTGTCGATACTGCGCAACGAGTACGGGAGAAGGGAGATAGAGTTCCTCGATGATACCTTCACGCTCAACAAGGTCAGGGCTGTTAAGATAGCGGAGGCGATAAAGCGGGAGGGGCTGGATATAACATGGACGGCCTCATCGAGGGTCAACACCTTCAACGAGAAGGTCGCGAAGGCCATGAAGGAAGGCGGATGCCACACCGTCTACTTCGGAATCGAATCGGGCTCGCAGAGAACCCTGGACTTCATAGGAAAGGGCATAACTCCCCAGCAGTCGCTCGATGCCGTCAAACTGGCCAAGAAAATGGGACTTCATGCACTGGGTTCCTTCATAATAGGCTTCCCGGAGGAAACGAGGGAGGAGATAGAGCGGACGATAAAGTTCGCCAAGAAAGTTGGGGTTGACTTCGCCCAGTTCACGGTGGCAACACCATACCCTGGGACAAGGCTCTGGCAGTACGCCATCCAGAACAACCTCCTCCTGACGAGGAACTGGAGGAAGTACACCACGATTGACCCGGTGATGAAGCTGAAGTACTTCACGCCGGAGCAGATAGCCAAACTCCTAAGGAAGGCTTACCTCTCCTTCTACCTCCGCCCGAAGGTTCTCCTCAGGGATATCATAGAGAGGCACGGCTTCATCTTCAGACGGGCCATAAGGGGAGTCCTCAACATCTACTACGGGGCAAAAAGGAATAAGGATGCCGGGAGGGTCCCACTCAAGACGGTTTCCTTTGACTAAGCCTCAGCCTTTGCCTTCTCACGTACCTCTGGAGTGACCTCTCCCATCGTTTTTTTATCGCAGCCCATCTCGAGCATTTCGGTTACTGCATCAAAATTGGAGCGGAACTTAATCAAGTTCTCCATAACAACGAAGAACCGACGAAGAACTGAAAAAGGGCGGGAAAAGGGAAGGCTTCAGAGCCTCTTCCCAACCTCATAGCCCTCGTGAACAGCGCTGGCGATGTTCCTGACGGATTTTGCATCACCTATTATGTGGTAGTCGATTCCGTCTATGACGAAGGGAACGTAGGGGCGCATGCCGAAGGCTCCCACTATGACGTCACACTCTATCATCTCCTTCTCTCCAGTCTCGGTGTTCTCCACTAT
The DNA here is from genome assembly GCF_012027595.1 of Thermococcus sp. Bubb.Bath. NCBI lineage: Archaea > Methanobacteriati > Methanobacteriota > Thermococci > Thermococcales > Thermococcaceae > Thermococcus > Thermococcus sp. Bubb.Bath. The sequence goes on from NZ_SNUR01000006.1 coordinate 37,849, forward strand.
CGCGTAGCCCTCTCCTGCGCTCACGAAGCGTCTGTTTACGATTATTGGGATTCCCTTCTCCTCAAGCTCCCTTAAGAGGTAGCCGCGGGTGATCCTCTCGACGTTCGGAAGGATGGCTGGGCTGCGCTTGATGATCTTTATCCTGTTGTTGAACTGGGAAAGGTAGACGGCCGTCTCAACGCCAACCAGGCCGCCGCCTCCGATGAGAACGTTCTTGTTCTCTACCTTGACCTCCCCCGTGAGGATTCTGTCAAAGGGCGTTATCAACCCGCGCTCCCCGCTGCATGGAAGGAACGGCTTCGCCCCGGTGGCTATAACGACCGCATCGGGCTTTACCGCCAGGATGTCCTCCTTCGCCGCCTTCCCCTCGTGGAGATGAACGTTCGGGAGCTCGCTCAGGACGTTGTGGTAGTACTCTATGAGCCAGCCTATCTTGTCCTTCCCCGGCGGGACCTTGGCGAGAACGAGCTGGCCGCCGAAGGTCTCGTAGAACAGGTGAACCTCGTGGCCCCTAAGAGCAGCAACCCTCGCCGCCTCGAGCCCACCGGGTCCGGCGCCTATGACAGCAACCACGCGCTTCTCAGGGGCGGGCGTTATCTCCTCCTCGTTTCCGACGTTCGGGTTCGCACCGCACCTTATCGGCCCCTTTTCGTCGTGGACAGCTTTGATACACTCGCTGCAACCGATGCATCTCCGTATCAGATGCTCCTTCCCCTCAGCGACCTTCTTCACCCAGTCGGGGTCTGCTATGAGCGTCCTCCCGAGGACGACCAGGTCGGCCTGCGTCTCAAGAACCCTCTCCGCAACGGCCGGCTCCCGTATCATTCCGACAGCTGCAACTGGAACCGGAAGCGGGCGGATTTTCTCCGCGAGGTAGGCGCGCCAGGCCTGCGGATAGTGCATTGGCTCAAGGCGCTTCTCCTTCGGCCCCAGACCAATGTCCGCCTGTATCATATCGTAGCCGGCTTTCGCCAGCTCCAGCGCTATCTCCCTACCCATTGTTAAGTTTATTCCTCCTTCGAGGAAGTCATCAACGGCCAGCCTTATCGTTACCGGGAAGTCCCAGCCGCACTCCTCGGCTATCCTCTTCCTGATGACCTTTGCAAAGCGCGTTCTCTGCCCCCACTCGTCGTCACGGTGGTTGGTCAGCGGTGAGAGGAACTGGTTCACGAGGAGCCCATGGGCAGCCTGTATCTCCACCATGTCGAAACCGGTTTCCATCGCCAGCCTGGCGGAGTAAGCGTATTTTTCAACCAATTCCTCTATCTTCTCGGGGGAGAGGTAGTCAACGCCGTCCTTCTTCCAGCCCTCATGGGCGAGCTCTATGGAGAGCTTAACTCCCTCATGTTTGTGAACTTCAAATGTAAGCCATTCCCAGTCCTTGAGGACAGCCTTCGAGTCGATCCTTGGCTGGAATGGCATGTGCTTGCCCTCTGGGAAGTCTATCGACGTGTTCTCAATGATTATAAGGCCAACCCCTCCTCTTGCCCTCCTCTCGTAGTGTTTAATGAACTTCTCGGTCAGGCGGCCGTTCTCAAGGGCGAAGTTCGTCGATATGGGTGGAAAAATGGCCCTGTTCATGAGCTGGACCTTTCCTATGTTTATCGGCTCGAATAATTTTGGATAATCGTCCTTCATTAGGCTCACCGAACAAGAGGAGTCGGAGGGGCTTATAAACATTGGTTCGATTGAATTGGGATTGACATGAAAAATTTTTGAAAAATTAAAAAGAGAATAAGAAAAACACGAGGATGAACCCCGGTAACCTCACAGTAGGTACCCGGGAAATGCCCGCAAAAGGTTTAAACATGTGAAAATAGATTTATCCCTGTGGTAACGATGAAGGCAATAGAAGCAGTTAATCTGACCAAATACTACGGGTCCTTTCTTGCCGTTGACAACGTGAGCTTTGATGTCAAGGAGAACGAGATTTTCGGCTTCCTCGGGCCCAACGGGGCCGGGAAGACCACCACCATAAGGATGCTCACGGGCGTTCTAAAGCCAAGCTCAGGTGAAGTGAGAGTTCTTGGTTACAACATGCTCAACGAGGGCGAGAAGGTAAAAGCGAGGGAGAGAACGGGTATAGTCCCAGAGCTGGCCAATCCCTACGTGGATTTGACCGCCATGCAAAACCTAAGGCTCATGGGTGAGCTGTACGGGATGCCAGGGCGGGAGATAGAGAAGCGCTCAATTGAGCTCCTCAAGCTCTTCGACCTCTACGAGAAGAGGAATACCAAGGTGAGGGGCTTCTCAAAGGGCATGCGGCAGCGCCTGATTCTCGCGATGGCGATGATAGCCGACCCGGAGCTCTACTTCCTTGACGAGCCAACGAGCGGGCTCGACGTTATCAGCGCGCGTATGATAAAGGATATAATTCGGGAGGAGAGAAAGAACGGAAAGACAATCTTTGTTACGAGCCACAACATGGCCGATGTGAACGAGCTCTGCAACAGGGTGGCGATAATAAGGCGGGGAAAGCTGATAGCGATAGACACGCCTGAGAGGCTCAAAACATTGAGCAAAAAATACCTCTTCGTCGAGGTGAGCCTTGAGCCCATGCCCAAGGAAATTCGGATCTCCAGCGCGTCGAGGATCGAGAGGAAAGGAGACAAGCTAAAAATCCAAACGGAAGATCCTAACGCGACGGTAAAGGAGCTCGTCCGCTATGCTGAGGAAAAGGGGCTGAGGATAGTGAGCCTGAAGACGCTGACGCCCTCCCTTGAGGACGTTTTCGTCGAGCTGGTGGGTGGTAAAAATGAACGCAATTGACCAGTTCAGGCGTTCCTTTGCGATAGCGAAGAAGGACATGCTCATATTCTACCTCAAGGGTCCGGTCGTGATAATGGGATTGCTCTTCCCGTTCTTCCTGTTCCTGGCCTTTGTAATCGGAAGGAACCTGGGCGGGGAGACCCTCTTCGCCGGACTTATGGGAATGACCGTCTTTTTCACCTCAACCGCCGTTGGACCGACGATAATCCCATGGGAGTGCCGCGGAAGGACCTTCGAGAGGCTGATAACTGCCCCTGTCTCGCTCGCCACGGTCCTCCTAGGTGACTTTCAGGCTTCGTTCTACTTTGGGTTCGGTGTTTCCCTGGCAGTCTCGATACCGACGATGCTCTACCTTGGAATACGCCCAGGTTTTGCCCTCTTCCTTGGGGCCACACTCCTCGCTCTGGCATGCTTCTCGGCAATGACCATACTGATGTCCTCATATCCCCCCACGGATGTTCCAGCCGACGTCATGATGCTCTCCTCTCTCGTCAAGTTCTCGCTCCTCTTCATAAGCGGCATCTTCGTCCCATTGGATAAGCTACCGACCTACGGAAGGGCCCTCTCCTTCGTATCGCCGCTGACCTACTACGTGGACGCGATAAGGCACTCCCTTGGGGGAGGATACCTACCAGTCTGGCTCGATCTGGTGATGCTGACCCTATTTGCGGTTGCCTTCTTTTTAACTGGGTCCTGGGTACATACCAAAGTGCTTGAGAAGAGGTTCACGTGAGGTTCGGACTTTTATGGGAATGAGCTGGTACCAGCATGAAGTACTCCCTGAACTGCCGTTAAAGTTAAGGTGGGATACGGTAACTACCGGTGGTGGGTTACATGCCCCTTAAAATTGAGAACGTCGTGACCTCCATTGATCTTCATGGTCCGATAGATATCGAGCGGGTCCCCAGGGAGCTTGACCCCGTCCGTTATGATCCATCTGTCTTCCCTGGGGCGGCGTACAGGATGGGCTCATTCGGGGTTACTTTCCTGATATTCAACTCCGGAAAACTCGTCTGTACGGGGGCCAAAAGTGTCGAAACGGTAAAACAGGCTACGGCGGAGCTTAAACAGACACTCGAAGGGATGGGGATGAAGTTCAAGGGCGAGCCGGAGATAACCGTTCAGAACGTCGTGGCAGCGGGGGACATCGGCCTCGGACGGGTGGAACTCGAAGAGGTGGCGCTAACGCTGCCCAACGTGGAGTATGAGCCGGAAATATTTCCAGGAGTGGTTTACAGGGTCAGAAACTCCAGAATGACCGTACTCATCTTTAACAGCGGAAAAGTCGTGGTCTCGGGGGCCAAAGACGAGAACGACATTACAAGGGCGGTTGAAGAGCTTAAAAAGGACCTCTACAAGTATGAACTTCTGGAAGAAGACGACGAGTGGTAAAAAATCTAGAGATCCTTGGACTGCAGTAATTGGGAAATTTATAATCTTTCCCCATGTCTGCGTTTCCTGCAAGAGACGGAAGCTCATCAGGATCAGGGTCTGACAGGGAGGCACAGTAAAATGAAACGCCTTAAAAACTTCATCAGACGTGAGTGGTTCCTTACCGTTCTCCTGCTTCTCTACTCCATCCTGGTTATCTCCGATAGCAATCTCCTAAAAAGGACCCCCAACCTGATTGACTGGGAGAGCCTCTCCCTGATAACTTCTCTGATCATGGCATCAAAAGGCCTTGAGCTCTCTGGGATTTTCTCAAAACTCGGTCCCCACATTATAAGGGCCGCCAATCACTCCGAAAGGCGTCTCGTGATTCTGTTCATCCTGACAATCTCACTTTCCTCCGCTGTGATTATGAACGATACCGCCATGCTGGTCTTCATTCCCCTTGTCTCAATCACGTTGGAGATGGCGGGGGTGAACACGGCAAGAGCGGTAACACTCTCAGCCATTGCGGCCAACGTGGGCTCCTCTCTTACGCCAGTGGGAAACCCCCAGAACGTCATAATCTGGCATCACTATTCCCTAGGCTTCTTCGAGTTTATTCGCACGTTATTACCGTATGTAACCCTCTGGCTCGCCCTCCTTCTGGCTTTTACAATGACCGTCAGGGATAGGAAGCTCTCCATTGAAACTGTTCCTGATACTGTGCTGAAGAAAGATCTCCTCGCCGTTTCGCTTATCTCGCTGGTTATTGATGTATCCCTGGCGGAGGTAGGGAAGCCATTGGTCGCGTTCCTATTCACTCTCATTGCGTTTTTGGCCCTGGGAAGGGAAACGCTCCTGAAATTCGACTGGGCGCTCGTTCTAATCTTTGCCTTCATATTCGTTGATTTCAATGAACTTGCCCTCATGTTGCAGCGGGCGGGCTTAAACCTCCCGACTTCTGGGGTTTTGCTGTTCTTGGCCTCCGCTGGTTTAAGCCAGCTCGTCAGCAACGTCCCGGCCACCGTCTTTCTGTCCTCAGCCAACCCGAAGTGGCTTCCACTAGCACTGGGAGTCAATGTAGGCGGGACGGGTAGCATCGTTGGCTCCCTGGCAAATCTCATCGCCATTAGAATAGCTGGAGTCAGAATCCGGGAATTCCATCGCTACTCCATCCCGTACTTCATCTTAGCTCTACTTCTTTCCCTGCTTCTCTTTTTGTTGTGATTTTGATGAGGGAAAGTATAAATGTATAAAAACCTCCGGAATAGCCCACGTCACGGTCCAGCTTGAGGCCGGGAGATGTGAGGACAAAAGCACAATCTGTGGTGAGAAAGGTGATTAGGGTTGCAGTTCCAACTTTGGAGGGCGGACTCGAGGATAGGGTTCATGAAAGCCTCGTTAGGGCGGAGACTTTCACGCTGGTGGATTTAGGGAACGGGGAAGTAAAAAACGTGGAAATCGTTGAAAACCCATACAGAAAAGAACCCTACGGCGCAGGCTCCAAGGTAGCCCTGTTTCTGGTTAACATGAGAGTGAACGTTCTTCTAACTCCGATGGACTGCCCGAAGGGGAAGGCGATACTGGAAATAGGCAAGGTCAGGATAATCAAAGTAGAGGCAGGGAAAAAGGTTAGAGACGCCCTGAATACCCTCATGGGTTGAACACGCTCTCTGCCCCGTTTGTGCTCTCTTCCTTCTTCGTCAGGGGCTTCGTTATTTCGAAGGCTTTTCTTATGACTCCATGCTCCACGACGAGCTTTTTGACGTACTCCTTCGGCGGGAACTCAATGGCGTTGCAGGGGCAGACCATTGAGCATGTGTTACATCCCACGAGACAGTTGTAGGGCCTCGCAACGACGGGCTTCCCCTCCTCAGTGTCCCAGTCAAAGACCCTTCTCCCGCAGGTAACAAAGCAGAGCCCGCAGCGGGCACAGACACTGTAGTTTATCTTTGGATACCACTCTACCTCTTTTCTGTCAACGCCCCACCATGGGATAACGCTCAAATCCTTAACCTCCCTCCCCAAGGCGTCCTTTCCTATGACGGGGGTCTTAACATCGGCCATTTCGCTCACCCCAGCTAATGCTAAATTACCTTCATTTAAAATCTTTTTCATATGTATTGGTTTCCAACCAAGGGTTTTGGGCAGAACTGTCCAGAAAATTTTAAATTTCTTTCATATGAGGTTCTCTTGATGCCTATGCTGTGCTTGAGGAACATCACCTACGGAGTGAACGGCAGGAAAATAATAGAGAGAGTTAACATGCGCTTTAAGGATGGCATGAGCTGCTCCATCCTAAGCTCCAATGGGGCAGAAAAATCGACTCTCGCTTACATCATAAAGGGGGTTGCAAAGCCCAGTGGTGGCAAAGTCCTGCTCGATGAGAATGATATAACCAAGCTAGGCGTAACGGAACGGGCAAAACCTGGAATCACGCTCCTCTGGCAGGAACCGACACACTACGACGGGATAACCGTTGGTGAATACATAACCCTGGGTGGAAAGATCAAAGCGGACAAAAACGAGATTAGAGAGGCCCTTGATCTAGTCGGGCTTCCCTACGAACTTTACGCTCACCGCTTCGTTGACAAGAGCCTAAGCGGGGGCGAACGTTGTGAACGAGGCCTACGGCCTTGGGGACTACGCGAAGGGACACGTTGAGTGCCACGAGATAGTTAAGGGGAACGCCGACGTCCAGACCATCCCGCTCCTGAGGGTGAAGAACGACAAGGCCGAGCTCACCCATGAGGCCTCGGTAGGTAGGATAAATGAGGCCCAGCTCATGAAGCTTATGACGATAAGGATTAACTGAAGAAGAAGCAGCGGAGCTGATAATAAAAGGACTGCTGGGTGGATGAAAGAGATGTAGTTCCAGAAAAAAGAATTAGGAAAATTCAGAGGCGGTAGGCCTTAACTCCCTGAGCTGCTGAGGCAGGAGAGAGAAGCTTCTCTCCCCTCACCTCGACGGCATTGTAGTAGCCGGGCACATAGAGGGCCGGGCCGCGCATGATGACGCTCTCGTCCACCCAGTTGACCTCGCTGATGCCTTTAGGCTTCCCTTCCTTCACAATCTGCTCCCATACATTCTTATTGAGTACACATCCGGGGTCGTCTCCGAGAAGGTCGAGGGTGTAGTGGTATGCCCTCGCGCGGCAGCCTCCGCAGATGTTTCTGTAGGGGCACGTCCTGCAGTTGCCTGTGAAGTTGTTCCTGTCCCTCAGTAGGTTGAATATTTTGCTGTTCTCCCATATTTCCTTGAAGTCTCTGGTTCTCACGTTCCCAACCGGCAAGGGCAGGAAGACGCAGGGGACAACGGTTCCGTCCGGCTCTATTCCAGAGTATATTCTACCGGCACCACATCCACCAATGAACTCAGCGAGGGTCTTCACGGCGCTGTTCTCTCCGATGTAGAAGTGGGCGGGGGTTACGTTCTTACCCTGCGACTCTTGGAGGGTCACAGGGGCATACTGCGGGGCCGTCGTCAGGACCTCCAGTTTCCTCTTCTTCATTTCGTGATAGAGTACCCTCATGTACTCATCGCGCTCCTCTGGGGTCAGGTCAACCTTAACCATCTCCTCTGCCCTTCCCGTTGGTACGAGGTTGAAGAAGATGACGCGCTTCACGCCGATGTTCTCGGCCAGGTCGAGAATGTCGTCAATCTCGCCGTAGGTGTCTTTGTCCATAACCACTGCCATCCCATGGCTGATGCCCAGCTCCACAGCGTTCTCAAGGGCTTTTGTGGCGTGCTCCCAAGCACCGGGAATCCCGCGGAACTCATCGTGCTTCTCGGGCTTTGCCGAATCAACGCTCACCTCGACGTACTTCAAGCCGAGGTCAACCGCCTTCTTGAGGTTCTCCATGTTTGCAAAAGTCCAGCCGTTTGTTGCCACTGAAGTGTGTATCCCCCTGCTCGCGAGCTCCTTGACGATGCGGTAGAAGTCCGGGTGTATAGTTGGCTCGCCACCACTAATGGCCACAGCCGCAACTCCCGCTTTATCTAGCTGTTCAACGAGGTTCAGCTTCTCCTCCAGCGAGAGCTCGCTCGGAAGGGGCCTGTCCGCCCTCTGGTAGCAGTGCTTGCACCTGAAGTTACACATATTGGTGAAGTTCCAGACTATGAGGAACGGTCCCGCCAGCCTCTGTGGAACAGTTACCCCGTACTTTGCTATTCCCTCCAGAACGACCCAGATACCGCGCCTTATGTGCGGATCCCTCAGCAGGGCCTCCTTCACTGCTTCCTCGTCACCATGGGCGAGCTTTATGCCGAGTTTTAGAAGAACCTTGAGGACATCCGCCTGAAAGCGTATCATCATCGGCTCGTTGAGGCTCTCGCCGGCGTAGACACTGAGGGCCCAGTAGAGGGCTGGAAGTTCTCTACCGTTTATGTTGTACTTCTTCAGAGTAGGCCGTATCAGGGCCCTCGCCAGGGGGTTCCCGAGTATTAACTTGAACGCGGTGAGAGCAGTGCCAAGCTGGTTCCCTCCAGACTCCTTAATTTCGGCCTCAACGCCCTCTCCAGCACTCATTTTCACCACCAGTAAGAGTTGGTGGTAATCACGTATAAAGTTTTCGTTTATGTTAGAAATTTTTGATATTTTTAATATATTCGAAATAACCGAAAAGTTTAAATAGTTAAAGGTGAAGTGTAGAATGAAAACCCTCTGGAGGTGACCAAGAATGGCCTCTGCGAAAACCGGCCTCTGGACCGCCCTCTGCGGTGCCTGTTTGATCTTGATAGATGGTATAGTCGTTCTGGCCAACAAAGCCTTCTACGGATGGCACTACGGGAGCTACACAACAGTCGGCTGGGTTGAGATAATCCTCAGCCTTATCATGATGGGCCTAGCTTACTACTACAAGAAGAGCCCATCCGCAGTCGGATGGAGTATCGTCATCCTGGCCTTCATAACGATGCCCTTCGATGGCGGCTTCTGGACCATCGGTGCATGGATTGCCGTGATTGGCGGTGCCATCATAGCCACTGCCAAGGAGTGATTCCTTCGATTTTCAAACCCCTTTCGTTTTCTTTCTTTGGGAAGATCTTATAAAGGGGTGTCCTACGGTTAATCCGGGGGACTAGAATGACCGGGAAAGCTAGTGACAAAGCGGAGTTCATAGAGATCGTGGAAAGAATGCTTGCACGGTGGGGCTATGGCTCCACTGAGTCCAGGGTTTATGCCGCTCTCCTCTTCCACGGGAAGCCAATGACAATATCCGAACTCGCAGAGGAAACCGGGCTCAGCAGATCCTCGGTTTCAATAGCCCTCAGCAAGCTTACAAGGGAGTACTTCGTCACCTGCAAGAGGAGGGGCAGGGTAAAGTACTTCACCGCCATTCCAATATTCCTCGAGAAGTTCCTTAAGATACCCAAAGATACTCTAGAACGGGAGATAGAGCCGCTGAAGATTATCGTTGAGAGGCTCGTGGATGAAGCAGATGAGGGCAGAAAGCGCCAGCTTGAGGGGATCAAGAAGGAACTCGACGTTCTTGGGTGCATGCTCAGAAAGATAATAGAACTAGAGGAAAAAGAGAGCGGATACATCAGCTCTTCCCGCTCCTCTTAAGGCTCACCATTTTTATTATAGTTGCCAGCCAGATTGCCAGAAGGGGCCAGAGAAGGAGAAAACCAAAGTGGGACATGAGCTTCAGCTCAAACGTGCCTCCCAGGTCTTTTGTGGCGTTCACAAAAGCCCCCAGCGGGAAGATAAAGGCCCACCACGAGCCACTGTATGGAAGGCTCAAGTTCCTAACGTAGTGGAGGGTCATCGCCGTTGCCATTACCAGCCACCAGAAGCCGAGCCCCCAGAGAAAAAAAGCGAACACCATGAAGGGCTCTTTTGGTATTGATATTGTAGAATTCTCTATCAGGGCGAAGAGGGCCGTTATGCTCGCTCCAATGGGGCCGAGGTTCATCCAGATTAGGGGGGCCATCTGGGGAGGCATTAGCTCGTGCCTGATGAAGCGCAGTGTGACAACGGCGTAGAGCACAAGGTAAAGGAAGAAGCCCGCTCCCCAGCCGAGGTAGTTAACTATGACTGTTAATTCCTGGATATAACCCATCGTCATTCTCATGAAGGCCGCTCCAAAGGGAATTATCACTAGGGCAACTGGGGGGATGTACCAGGCAGGGGAGAGATGCCTGAGGTCAACCTCACCCGCTATGAACACCTCGTAGGACATCCAGAACGCGAATATGAACGTCAGAACAAGTCCCCAAAGCCACAGATACCATGCAAGGGTCTGGTTTTTCAGTATCACCAACGCCTGCGCGGAGAGAACTATGGTGGCAGCTCCGCTTGTACCGTAGAAGTGCCCCTTGGAAGGGTGCCTGAGGTCTTCCAAGGATTCCTTCTGGTAGAGCACCCACCTTAAAAGCCATGGAATGAGCAGGACGAAGTACAGGATGAAGTTTAAGTAAGTCAGCCCAATTCCAATTTCTCTTAACCAGCCTAAGTATCCTGCATAACGGTATGACGCTATGGCCACTGCTCCTGTCCCCATGACGCTGGCAAAGGCTGCTGGGTTGAACTCTCTCAGCTTTTCCATGAACTTCCCTCCACCTGTTTTTTCTTTCATTCACAGATTTTAGGTAGGCTTAAAAAAGTTTTGTGACTGAAATAAGCCAATGTTTCAAAAACTTTTTAAATGAGCACCATTTCATTCGGTGAGACAAGTAAAATGAGGTGAGCCTAATGGACTACATAACCATTGGCATTATAGCGTTCATTCTGAGCGTCGTCTTTTCCATCGGTGGGGTCGGAAGCGCGATAGCCATAGTCCCGACTATGACGTGGCTCGGGATACCGCTCATGGTGGCGAAGCCTACGGGCCTTTTCATAAACACCCTCTCCATGCTCTCGGCAACGATTAAAAACATCAAACACGGCAAGCTCGACCACCGCTTCGGCCTTCCAATACTGATTATGGCGACAGTTTTTGCTCCCCTCGGTGCCTACTCAGGGAAGTTCATACCCAAAGAATACGTCCTTTGGGTCTTCATCGCATTCCTCCTGTACTCTGGCACAATGATGATCTTCTTCAAGCCGAGGTCGAGGGATGGAAACGGGAACCACATTGTCGAGGGCTCTCTAATTGGAAGTCTGGCCGGATTTCTCGGAGGCCTACTTGGCGTTGGGGGAGGGGGTATAATCAGTCCGACCCTCATAATGCTCGGTTACGAGCCGAAGAAAGTGGCCGCGACAACCGCTCTAGTGGTCTTCTTCTCGTCGCTGAGCGGCTTCTTAACTTACTGGGGTATGGGCGCTCTCGACTGGAAGCTCCTCGGGGTTGTTTCCATCTCTGCGATAGCGGGCGGCTGGCTCGGGACCCATCTCATGCACTTCAAGATGAGCTCGGAGCAGGTGAAGAAAGTAATTGGTATTATCCTCTACCTGATAGCACTGAAGATGGTTCTCAAGGTTCTTTAAATTGTCAGACCCTTCAGTATTTTCATCATTCAATCTTGCACCGTATCTAAAATCCTGTTTAGGGCCACAGGCAGCAAAAGAACATCAAAAGTTGCCAAAAACAAAACAATGGGGGCAATCAACCCTCACGGTGCCCTTCCTTCTCTTTCTCCCGCTCTATCCTCTCCTTCCAGTATGGATCGACCCTGAGAACCTGCTCTATGAAGGCCCTGACAACGTCCCCAACCTTTCCATAGGCACCGGTTACGACCGTTATCCCAAACTGGTTGAAGTATTCCATCGCCTTCCTTCCCATCCCGTAAACGATAACAACCTCCACCCCGTTCTCCTGCATGAAGTTCGGTAGATCGCCAGAGCTGTGCTCCTCAAAGGGAACTGGGAGGACTTCAACTCCCCTTATCTCATTATCTTCTACGTCCACAAAGGTGAAGTACTTGGCCCTTCCAAAGTGTCCACTTATGGGACTTTCAAGTCCGAGGTTTTCATCAACCGGGAGCGCGATCCTCATGATATCACCACTATCTCTGAAAGTTTTTTCAGATATAAACTTTGTGCATATGCACGCCTTCACTCCTTGAATATCTCCCAATCACAAGGTTCATGCTACCTTTCAGCTCAGCCCCGAATGCACACCAAACTGCCCTGGGGAACGTTGAGCTCCCTTGATATCGGCCTGCACTTCGCCTTGAGGAGGTAGAAAACCCTGCCATCTTTTATTTCGCTCAGCGTCTCGAAGTTGCCCTGACCCTTCGCGATTATCACATCAGCCCCCTCAAAGACAGCCTTGAACTCGTCTGAGACTATGTTAATCGGGACTCCTACAATCCTTGTGCCCGTTGAGATTACCTCCCCAAGCTCTTCAAAGCCAGCATTCTTTAGGTCTTCAACTGTGGCATCGTTTATTATCGGTCCTTCCTTGCCAGCTATGTAGACTTTGAAATGCGGAAATACCTCTTTAAGCTTTTTCAGGAATAGCCTGTCAAAGTATATCTCCCCACAGTTGTCCGTGAGGTAGAGAAGGCTCTTAGCGTTTTTGAGGGCATTGAAGAGCTCCTCAGAATGGTCGATGTAAAGCTCCTCTTTGAGCATTGTCCTAACGTCCTCCTCAATCTTCTCAGGGGAGTAGCCAACCGCAAAGTCTATCACGTTTCCAATGATTGCGAGCTTCAGGGCAGTTTTGAGGTCGAGTTCCTCCTTTTCGAGTTCTTCCACCACTCTCTCCGCGAGCTTGCTGGAGAGCTCCTTGTACCCCTTAAACGGGTCGTCATTGTCTATAACCCCGTAAACGCCGAGGAAGACCTCGCTCCCAAAAATCGCTGGAACGGAGTCCTCACGGATGTTTGCCATCAGCTTCGCCGCCTCGATAACTCCCCGCTTTCTCAGTTCAAGGTCATCGGTCCCCATCTCAACTATTCTTTGGCATTGGTCTGCAGCACAGGCAAAGCACTCGTAGTGAATCTTCATGCCCATCCCCCTTTGAGTTATTACTGCAGATTAAACGGGTTTTGCTTTAACTGTTGGCGTATCAACTTTGCCCCTTAACGCATATTAACCGAAGAAACTTTGCCATGCAAAGTTTTATCAAAGGTTGTGGTTCTTGTTTGTGTGATTTTTGAGTGAGTTTTCCTTAGAAATTTGCCGTTTCTTCGTGGATTCTGGCTTTTAGTGAGTTTGTTTGAGCGAGTTTGCTTTGTAATCGACGCCCAAAGGGCGTCAAGGAGAGAGAAACTCCTTTAAAAAAGCCAGTGCTTGTTGAATTCTGTATCAGGAGAGCTTTTTAGAATGAAAATCCGCGTAGAAAGGCCATTTTAAAGGAACCACGAGCCTTGATCAAACTCAATGGGACTATCGTCCCGTGCGTTGAAGCGAAGCTTCAACGTCGCGTAGGCGAAGTTTGTTATGGTGCGGTGGCCGGGATTCGAACCCGGGTTACCGGCTTGGGAGGCCGGTGTCCTAGACCAGGCTAGACTACCACCGCGCGAAGGGTGTATCGAGAACTACGTTTAAAAATTTTGCGCAGGGGAGGGTCCTGCCGCAACGACCTGGATGTACATTGATGTCCTCCATGGCATCTTTTCGCTCAAAAACTCCTTCTTAAACTTTTCGTAACCTCTATAAACCCCTCACCGCAGTCCGACCACGAAAAGCTTATATAGGTGAACCCAGACCGGGGGGTAGTGGCAATCATTCTGAAAAACTGTAAGGGGGCATTTCTCGGTGGCGGCGAAGAAAGAATTTAACGTGTTCATGCATGAGCTGGTGCCGGAACATAGGATACTCGGCGAGGAGGAGAGGGAGGAGCTCCTCAAGAAATATCGTATCAAGCTCTCTCAGCTTCCGCAGATACTCGCTTCTGACCCGGCGGCCGTTGAGCTTGAGGCCAAACCCGGTGATGTGATCGAAATCAAGAGAAAGAGTCCCACCGCGGGCGTTTACTACTACTACCGCCTCGTGGTCGAAGGATGATTCTGAGGTGAGAACATGAGTGTTAGAGGACCTACCGTCGTTGATGTTACTCCGGACGACCTCTGGCTCGTTATGGAGTCATACTGGAAGGAAATGGGTCTTGTGCGGCAGCACCTTGACTCTTACAATGCATTTATCGATCACGGCCTCCAGGAGGTCATAGACGAGTTCGGCGGCGTGAAGCCCGACATACCAAACTTCGAGGTTAAGTTCGGTAAAATACGCATCGGGGAACCCATCTTTCAGGAAGCCCAGGGACAGAGGAGGCCCCTTTATCCGATGGATGCAAGGATAAGAAACCTGACTTATTCAGCGCCCCTGTTCCTTGAGCTCATTCCAGTTATCAACGGCATAGAACAGGAGCCCACTGAGGTCAGGGTTGGGGAGCTTCCGATAATGCTCAAGTCCAAGGTCTGCAGGCTTAATGGCCTCAGCGATAAGGAGCTTGAGGAGCTCGGCGAAGACCCCAAGGATCCCGGTGGATACTTCATTATAAACGGTTCTGAGAGGGTTATAGTCTCTATCGAGGACCTCGCCCCGAACAAGGCCCTAGTTGAGCGCGATGAGAGGCAGAACAGGATATTGGCTAAGGTATTCTCATACAGGCACGGTTACCGCGCCCTTATCACAGTTGAGAGGAAGAAAGACGGCCTGCTCTACGTTAACATTCCTAACGTTCCTAAACCTGTTAAGTTCGTCTATGTTATGCGTGCCCTCGGTCTCATTACCGATAAGGAGATAGTGGAGGCTGTAAGCGACGACCCAAGGATACAGCAGGTTCTCTTCGACAATCTTGAAGATGCAGGGGACATCAGGACTCAGGAGGAGGCCATGGACTACATAGGCAAGCTCGCACTTCCAGGTCAGCCAAAGGAGTACAGGCTCAGGAGGGCCGAGCACATCATAGACAACAACCTCCTACCCCACATGGGCGTTGAGTCCGAGAACAGGCGCGCCAAGGCTTACTACCTCGGCATGATGGCACTTAAGGTTCTGGAGCTTTCGCTGGGCCTCCGCGGCGAGGACGATAAGGACCACTACGCCAACAAGAGGCTCAAGCTCGCTGGAGACCTCCTAAAGGACCTCTTCCGCGTTGCCTTCGGCCAGCTTGTCAAGGACATGCAGTATCAGATGACCAAGACCTACCAGAGGAAGGGCGAGAGGTACACCTTCGAGAACATCCAGCGCTTCGTGAGGAACTCCGTAAGGCCTGACGTCTTAAGCGAGAGGATTGAGCACGCCCTGGCGACGGGTTCATGGCCCGGTGGGAGAACCGGTGTCAGCCAGCTTCTCGACAGGACGAACTACATGTCTACACTCTCCCACCTTAGGCGCGTTACCTCCCCGCTGAGCAGAGAACAGCCCCATTTCGAGGCCCGTGATCTACACGGAACTCACTGGGGTAGGATATGTCCTACCGAAACCCCAGAAGGCCCGAACTGTGGTCTCGTCAAGAATCTCGCCCTAATGTCTCAGATAACCACTGGAATACCCGAGGAGGAGATACGTGAATACCTCAACAGGCTGGGCATCGTTTCTATTGAGGAGAGGCGTCCCGGACCAGGCCTTTACAGGGTCTACCTCAACGGCATTCTCATCGGAACGGTTGAGGACGGCAGAAAGCTTGTGGAGACCATACGGAAGGACAGGAGAAGCGGAAAGATAAGCGACGTTATAAACGTGGCCCTATATGAAGAGGAGGACGTTAGGGAGGTTTACATCAACAGCGACGACGGTAGGGTCAGGAGGCCGCTCATCATAGTCGAGAACGGAAAGCCAAAGCTCACGAGGGAGCACGTTGAGGCCATAAAGAGCGGTGCCCTAAGCTGGAGCGACCTTGTGAAGATGGGCGTTATCGAATACCTAGATGCCGAGGAAGAGGAGAACGCCCTCGTCGCCACCTGGCCGTGGGAGGTCACGGAGGAGCACACCCACCTTGAACTCATGCCCGCCGCTATCCTCGGTATCCCCGCTTCACTCGTTCCCTACCCTGAGCACAACGCCGCCCCGCGTAACACCTACGGTGCAGGTATGGCCAAGCAGAGCCTCGGTTTTGGTGCGGCCAACTACCGCATAAGGGTTGACACACGCGGCCATCTCATGCACTATCCACAGGTTCCGCTTGTTAACTCAAGGATAATGAAGGCCGTCGGTTTCGAGGAGAGGCCGGCCGGTCAGAACTTCATCGTCGCGGTGCTGAGCTACGGCGGTTACAACATGGAAGATGCGGTTATAATGAACAAGGCCTCGATAGAGCGCGGGCTCGGCAGGAGCACGTTCTTCAGGACGTACGAGGCTGAGGAGAAGCGCTACCTCGGAGGTCAGACCGACCGCTTTGAGAAGCCGGACCCGACGATAAAGGGCTACCTGGGAGACAGGTACTACCGCAACCTTGATGAGGATGGTATAATATTCCCCGAGTCAAAGGTTGAGGGCAAGGACGTCCTCGTTGGCAGGACCTCTCCACCCAGGTTCCTTGAGGAGCAGAGCGGCCTCGGCGGGGTAACCCTCCAGGAGAGGCGTGAGACGAGCATAGCGGTAAGGCCGAGCGAGAGGGGTGTGGTCGACAAGGTTATCCTGACTGAGACCGGGGATGGGACCAAGCTCGTCAAGGTCACCACCAGGGACCTCCGCATTCCCGAGCTGGGCGACAAGTTCGCCTCAAGGCATGGTCAGAAGGGTGTCATAGGCATGATAATCCCACAGGAGGACATGCCCTGGAGCGAGAGTGGAATAGTGCCAGATCTCATAGTCAACCCGCATGGTATCCCGAGCCGTATGACCGTAGGACAACTCATTGAGGCCATCGGTGGAAAGGTTGCCTCACTAACGGGAAGGAGGGTTGACGGTACTGCCTTCATCGGTGAGCCGGAGGAGAAGCTCAGGAAGGAGCTTGAGGAGCTTGGATTCAAGCACAACGGAAGGGAAGTCATGTACGATGGCATAACCGGAAGGCGCTTGGAGGCGGAGATATTTGTCGGCGTCATCTACTACCAGAGACTTCACCACATGGTCGCGGACAAGATGCACGCGCGCTCCCGTGGTCCGGTTCAGGTGCTCACCAAGCAGCCGACAGAGGGTAGGGCCAGGGAAGGTGGTCTCAGGTTTGGTGAGATGGAGAGGGATGTGCTCATTGGCCACGGTGCCGCGATGCTTATCATTGAGCGTCTTTTGGAGGAGAGCGATAAGACCGAGGTCTGGGTCTGCGAGAGCTGTGGGCACATTGCCATAGAGGACAAGCGCAGGGGTAAGGTGTACTGCCCGGTCTGCGGTGAGGAGGAGAGGATAAGCAAGGTCGAGATGAGCTATGCGTTCAAACTCCTCCTCGACGAGCTGAAGGCTATGGCCATTAGGCCTTCCCTCAAGCTTAGGGATAGGGTGTGAGAGCCATGCAGTCGATGAAAAAGGTCATTGGGAGTATCGAGTTTGGAATCCTCTCACCGCAGGAAATAAGGAAGATGAGTGCGGCCGAGATAAGCGTTCCCGACACCTACGATGATGACGGCTACCCCATAGAGGGTGGCCTCATGGACAAGAGGCTCGGTGTCATCGACCCAGGTCTTCGCTGTGAGACCTGTGGTGCCAGGGCTGGGGAGTGCCCCGGTCATTTTGGTCACATAGAGCTCGCCCGTCCGGTAGTCCACGTTGGATTCGCCAAAACGGTTCAGAGGCTCCTTGAGAGCACGTGCAGGGAATGTGGAAGGGTAAAGCTCACCGACGAAGAGATAGAGGAGTACATGCAGAAATTCGAGGTCATCGGCGACAGGAAGAAGGCCAAGGACAAGCTTATCAAGGAGATACACAAGAAGGCCAAGGAGAGGATGGTCTGCCCCCACTGCGGCGCCCCACAGTTCCCCATCAAATTCGAGAGACCAACGGTCTACTACGAGCTCAGGAAGGACGAAGAAGGCAAGGAGTACAAGCACAGGATGATGCCCAGCGAGATAAGGGAGCGCTTTGAGAGGATACCCGACAAGGACCTCCCGGTTCTGGGCCTCGACCCTGAGAAGGCTAGGCCGGAGTGGATGATACTGACGGTCCTCCCGGTTCCGCCGGTTACAATGAGGCCCTCAATAACACTTGAGAGCGGCATTCGTGCCGAGGACGACCTCACCCATAAGCTCGTCGACATTATCCGTATCAACAACCGCCTTAAGTCCAACATCGAGGCCGGTGCGCCACAGCTCATCATTGAGGACCTCTGGGACCTCCTCCAGTACCACGTTACCACATACTTCAACAACGAGACCTCCGGTATTCCACCTGCCAAGCACAAGAGTGGAAGGCCGCTTAAGACCCTCGCCCAGCGTCTAAAGGGTAAGGAGGGCAGATTTAGAGGAAACCTCAGCGGTAAGCGTGTCAACTTCTCCGCTCGTACGGTCATCAGCCCCGACCCGATGATAAGCATCAACGAGGTTGGTGTTCCACTCGCCATAGCTATGGAGCTCACCGTTCCGGAGAAAGTCACCGAGTTCAACTTTGAAAAGCTGAAGCAGAGGGTTCTCAACGGACCCGAGAAGTACCCCGGTGCCAACTACGTAATCGACCCTGAGGGAAGAAGAATACGTATAATGGAAACCAACCGCGAGAAAATTGTCAATGAACTCCTCGACCTCGGGTGGACGGTTGAGAGGCACCTTGAGGATGGCGACATCGTTCTCTTCAACCGTCAGCCTTCGCTCCACAGGATGTCCATTATGGCCCACCGCGTTCGCGTTATGCCCTACAGGACCTTCCGCCTCAACCTGCCGGTCTGCCCGCCATATAACGCCGACTTCGATGGTGACGAGATGAACCTCCACGTCCCGCAGACGGAGGAGGCTCAGGCCGAAGCAAAGATACTCATGGAAGTCCAGAACCATATCATATCCCCAAGGTACGGAGGCCCGCTCATCGCCGGAATCCAGGACCACATCTCAGGTGGATACCTCCTCACGCGCGAGGGAGCGTACTTCACCAGAATAGAGGTCGAGCAGATGCTCACCTTCGCCGGCGTTGAGATTGATGAGCTCCCGGAGCCAGATAAGTTCGAGAACGGTCAGCCCCTCTGGAGCGGGAAGAGGATATTCTCACTCCTGCTTCCTGATGACTTAACTATATGGTACAGGAACAAGCTCTGCGACGAGCCGGAGCGCTGTGCGGCAATAGAGAAACTCATAGAAGAGAAGCTCGTTCCGGATCCGGAGGAAGTTAGGGCGATCGCCTACGATGGCTTCGTCTACATCCAGAACGGGAAGCTTCTCAGTGGTGCTATTGACAAGAAGGCCTACGGAAGGGAGGACGGAAAGCTCCTCGACCTTATAGTGAGGGAGTACGGCGCCGACAGGGCTAGACAGTTCCTTGACCAGGTCACGAAGCTCACCATCTGGGTCATCACTCACAAGGGCTTTACAACGGCTATTGACGACGAAGATCTTCCAAGAGAGGCCCTCGACAGGATACACGAGATCATCCGCGAGGCGGAGGAGAGGGTTAACAGCCTCATAGAGGCCTACAAGAGGGGGGAGCTTGAGCCCCTGCCTGGTAAAACCCTTGAGGATACCCTTGAGAGCAAGATCATGGCAGTCTTGGCTGAGGCGCGTGACAACGCGGGTAAGGTCGCCGAGCGCTACCTCGGTATGGGCAACCACGCGGTCATCATGGCCAAGACTGGAGCTAGGGGTAAGATACTCAACATCACCCAGATGGCTGCTATGCTCGGCCAGCAGTCCATCCGTGGTAAGCGTCTCTACCGTGGCTACCGCGGAAGGGTTTTGAGCCACTTCAAGCAGGGAGACCTCGGCGCCAGGGCTAAGGGCTTCGTTACCAACTCGTACAAGAGTGGTCTAACGCCACAGGAGTACTTCTTCCACGCAATGGGTGGAAGGGAAGGTCTCGTCGATACTGCGGTTAGGACTGCCCAGAGCGGTTACATGCAGAGAAGGCTGATCAACGCCCTTCAGGACCTCAAGGTTGACTACGATGGAACGGTCAGGGATCCGACGGGAATCATAGTCCAGTTCAAGTACGGAGAGGACGGCGTTGATCCAATGCGTAGCTGGGGTGGAAAGACCCTAGACGTGGACAGAATTATCGTGAGAACACTCGCAAAGAAGAGGAGCGGGAAGGCGTGAGGTGAGGAAGATGGTTGCCGCAAAGACGATAAAGGGAATGATTGACAAGTCAGAGCTCCCCGAAAACATCAAGGAAGAGCTGTACAACAAAATCCTGGAGTACAACAAGAAGTACAAGCTCAAGAAGGCCGAGGTGCAGGCGATAATTGACGAGGCAATTAAGGAGTACGAGAACGCGCTCATCGAGCCGGGGGAGTCCATCGGAACCGTCGCCGCTCAGTCGATAGGTGAGCCATCAACTCAGATGACCCTCAACACCTTCCACTACGCTGGTGTTGCCGAAATCAATGTCACCCTCGGTCTGCCGAGAATCATTGAGATTGTTGACGCCAGGAAGAACCCATCGACTCCAATCATGACTGTCTACCTCGACGAGGAGCACCGCTATGATCAGGAGAAGGCCCTTGAGGTGGCCAGGAGGATTGAGGGAACCACCATCGAGAACCTAGCCCGCGAGACGACGATCGACATACTCAACTTTGAGTTCGTTGTCGATATCGACCCCGAGAGGCTTGAGAAGAGCGGGCTGGACATGGAGAAAATCCTTAGAAAGCTCAACGGCTCTTTCAAGAGCGCGGAGTTTGAAGCTGACGGCTACACTCTGATAGCTCGTCCGAAGAAGGTCGGTAAGCTCTCCGACCTGCGGAAGCTCGCCGAAAAGGTTAAAAAGCACCGCCTTAAGGGTCTATCGGGCGTTGGAAAGACCATCATCAGGAAGGAAGGCGACGAGTACGTCATCTACACCGAGGGTTCAAACTTCAAGCAGGTGCTCAAGGTTCCTGGTATCGACCCCACAAGAACAAGAACCAACAACATCTGGGAGATAGCGGAAGTCCTTGGAATTGAGGCAGCGAGAAACGCCATCATTGAGGAAATCGTTAACACGATGCGCGAGCAGGGTCTCGAAGTCGACGTCAGGCACATAATGCTCGTCGCCGACATGATGACGCTCGACGGCGTGATAAGGCCCATTGGAAGGCACGGTATCGTTGGTGAGAAGTCGAGCGTGCTCGCAAGGGCCGCTTTCGAGATAACCACTCAGCATCTATTTGAGGCCGCTGAGAGAGGAGAAGTCGACCCCCTCAACGGCGTCGTGGAGAACGTGCTCATTGGTCAGCCCGTTCCGGTCGGAACCGGAATGGTACAGCTGAAGATGAGCCTTCCCCTGAGACCGAAAAGGGAGTAGGGAGGTGTGAAGTATGGATCTAGCTTTCGAACTTAGGAAGGTCCTTGAGACAGGAAAGGCCGTGCTCGGCTCAAAGAAAACTGTCCACCTCGCAAAGACGGGTGGCGCGAAGCTCATTATAGTTGCCAAAAACGCTCCGGCAGAGATAAAGGAGGACATAGCCTACTACGCCAAGCTCAGCAACATCCCCGTTTACGAGTTCGACGGAACGAGCGTTGAGCTGGGTACACTCCTGGGTAAGCCCTTCGTCGTGGCTTCCCTTGCCATAGTTAACCCTGGCGAGAGCAACATACTCGCCTTGGCTGGGGGTAAGGAGTAATGCCGCTGAAGCTCAACACGGACCAGATCAAGTACATAGCCCTCTTCGAGAGCATGACCGGAGCGACGGTCTTGGACTGTCTGGTGGACAGCAGCAAGAACAGGCTGATCTTTGTAATAAAGAAGGGTGAGATGGGGCTCGCGCTTGGCAAGAAGGGAGCCAACGTTAAGCGCGTTCAGGACATGCTTGGTAAGGATATAGAGCTCATCGAGCACTCCGAGAATCCCGAGGAGTTCCTGAGGAACATTTATAAGAGCCTCGGGGTTAAGGTTAAAAAGATCCACATCACGGAAAAGAGGGATGGGAAAAAGGTCGCCCTCCTTGACATAGGCCCGCGCGACAAGCCGAGGGCCATCGGAAGGGGCGGCCAGAACATAAATCTCGTGAAGGACCTTATGGAGAGACACCACGGTATTAGTGACGTTGTGATAATCTGAGGTGATGATCATGGCTGGAAAGAAGGCTCCGTATGGAGAATTTGCCGGAAGGAAGCTCAAGCTCAAGAGGAAGAAGTTCCGCTGGAGCGACATAACCTACAAGAGAAGGGTTCTCCGCCTCAAGGAGAAGAGCGACCCGCTCGGAGGCGCCCCACAGGCGAAGGGAATAGTCCTTGAGAAGATAGCCGTTGAGGCTAAGCAGCCGAACTCAGCTATGCGTAAGGCAGTTAGGGTTCAGCTCATCAAGAACGGCAAGGTCGTTACCGCTTTCACCCCCGGGGACGGTGCCATCAACCACATAGACGAGCACGACGAGGTCATCATAGAGGGAATCGGTGGTCCAAAGGGCGGTTCAGTCGGCGATATCCCGGGAATCAGGTATAAGGTCGTCAAGGTCAACAGGGTCTCCCTCAAGGAGCTTGTCAAGGGCAGAAAGGAGAAGCCGAGGAGGTGAAAGAGATGGCCAAGGCAATCACCGAGCGCTTCTATCAGCCGAAGGAGCCCAAGGTCATGGGCAGGTGGAGCGTTGAGGACGTTGAGGTCGCCGACCCGTCCCTTAAGCCCTACATAAACCTCGATGCCAGAATCCTCCCCCACAGCCACGGGAGGCACGCCAAGAAGTCCTTCGGCAAGGCCAACGTTCACATCGTAGAGAGGCTTATCAACAAGGTCATGCGCAGCGGTGCCAGCCACTCCAAGGTTGGCAGCCACTTCATGAGAAGGGAACACCGTTCCCTCATGAGCAAGAAGATGAAGGCCTACGAGGTCGTCAAGGAGGCCTTCACTATCATAGAGCGCAGGACAAAGCAGAACCCGCTTCAGATTCTCGTCAGGGCCATCGAGAACTCCTCCCCGAGGGAGGACACTACAACCATCGCCTTCGGTGGAATCCGCTACCACATGGCCGTCGACGTTTCCCCGCTCAGGAGGCTCGACATAGCCCTCAAGAACATTGCCCTTGGAGCCAGCGCCAAGTGCTACAGGAACAAGACCACCTACGCTCAGGCCCTCGCCGAAGAGCTCATAGCCGCCGCCAACAAGGATCCGAAGAGCTTCGCCTACAGCAAGAAGGAAGAGATCGAGAGGATTGCCCAGTCCTCACGCTGAGGGCTGGAAGTCTTTTCTCTACTTTCTCCAAATTTCCTCTTACTCACTTCCAAACGCTTTTTAAATCCTTAATCGGAGTTTTCTCGGTGGTAAAATGATATTCCTGATAGGATTCTCCGAAGATGAAGTGAAGCTGATAAGAGATGCCTTTGATGGGGTTCCCGTCTATGAGATACCGAGCTACTGTGGGGTCTGGGTTCTTAGCGAGGTCATTGAGAAGGCTGACTCCCTCGAGGGAAGCGGGAACTGGCACGAGAGGAAGTTCTTCCTGATGCATGACCTGAGCAACGAGGAGGTCAAGGAAGCGCTGAAAAAGATGAAGTCTCTCGGCTTCAGAGGAGTCATCTACGCCACCACAACTCCTAACTCCCTGACTATGAAACTCAACGAGCTGATAGAGGAGTGGCTCGAGGAGGACGCCTACTTCCGCCGGCTCAGGAGGATGAAGAAGGGGCCGTATTTGAATATCAAAGGAAGCTCTGGTTAAATCTCAATCGGTATCCCCTCGGTTTTTACCGTTCTTATGAAGCTGTCGTTTCTCTTTTTAAACTCATCCGGCTTGAGAAGTATTGGACTTATTAACTCCCCGTATTTGAGCAGCACTTCTGTTACCAGCTCAATTATCTCGTCAAAATCAACCTCCCCAACTATCAGAACATCAATGTCGCTCTCTTCATCGTAGTCTCCCCTGGCGTAGGAACCGAATAGAAAGACTTCATCTATCGAGCTTCCGAATCGTTCCTTTAAAAGCTTTAAAAACGCGTTAAGGGCCTTAGCTTTTCTGTCCATATCTAATCTCCTCCAGGAGGTTATTACCAAGGGCATTGAAATCGGCATGAAGAAAGCAAGAGAGCGCTAACCTTTTCCATCAACATTTTCAAACGGGTTGTAAATTCTAAGTCCTCCAATGCCTTCGAAGTCTCTAACGTTTCTTGTCACGAGGGTGTAGCCGTATTTCAGGGCAGTGGCCGCTATTACTGCATCTGGGAGCTTTATGCTCTTCCTTCTCCTAAGCTCGATTGCGAGTTCAGCAATATCGTCGGTAAGAGGAATTACATGGGCGAAGCTTATGAACTCCTTCGACTTTTCAAACCCCTCCGGGGTGTGTCCCTTCCAGCCTAGAAACTCTATTTTGGTAATTATGGAGATGTTGAAGCTCTCCTTTAGGATTTTCTCTATCTTGGGTATCTCCTCCGTAGGAATGGCATCGGCGAGGTAGTATATGAGGATGTTGGTGTCTATCAGAAATCCCTCTCCCATTCCGACCTCAGCTCCCGGAGGCTCTTTTCGAGGTCTTTTCTCCCCTTGTAAATTCCTCTGTACTTTGAAGGCTCAAAGATTTTCTCCCTCACCTTTTCCCATAGTTCTGGAGGCACTATTACTCCCTTTATCCTACCGTGCTCATCGTAGATGTACTCAACTCCTTCCATAACTCATACCCAGGGGAATGTTGTTGGAGGGTGTATTTAACGTTTTCACCAAGTTTATCTTATTAAACTCCTCCCTACCATGTTTGCCGGCTTCTCAACTCCAAAGAACTCCAGAACAGTAGGCGCGATATCCATCAGGCTCGGCCCCTCAAGTTCAGCGTCCTCAAAGCCCCAGAGTATAAGGGGCACTTTCATCACAGGCTCGTTCATCGACCCGTGCATTCCCTTTACCCAATGGCTTGTCCCCTTTACACCCCTACAAATCCGATGGGAGCAGAACCAGTAGCCGGGCTTCGCCGAAACTATGAGCTCGCCGCTGTTTGGAGTGTTCAGGTGGGGAAGCTCCTCACGGAAAAAGACCTCCTTAACCCCTGGGGCCCTCCTGAGTGCCTCAAATGCATCTTCGCTTTGATTGGGGTCTTTAAGGTAGACATGGACGCCTCCACCGGAGGATACTCTCAGAACGTCAATTCCTTTCTCCCTAAGGTAGGTCTTCAGGTTCACCCAGGTGTGCACCTCTTCTTGCCCGTGGTCGGCGAAGATAATGAAGGCGTACTCGTCCTTCAGCCTCTCCCAGAGTGTCCTTACCGCAGTATCGACGGTTTCAACGGCCTTCATCGCGCCTTCACTGAGAGGTCCGTGGTCGTGCTGCATTCCGTCTATCGAGGCAAAATGTACGAGAAGTAAGTCCGGTTTGCACTCATCGTAGAGGTAGAGCGCCGAATTGAGAACCCAGACGTCCTTCCTCCAGTCCCGCCCGTGCTTCCTGTACATCCCGTTGCTTGCGAAGAAGGGAGGAAAGATTCTGACATCGGTTCCGCTGAAGGGCGGCATCGTGTAGCCCGAAACTGACGCCGTTCTAACTCCCTTCCCCCTCAGAACATCAACTATCGTCGGAGCCTTGATGACCTTATGGGGATTGAAGGCGACCTCGTATTCGTAGAAGTTCACCTTCCTGTCGGCTATCCTGTCGTAGTAGCCGTTCTCGACTACCCCGTGATCCCTTGGCCAAACACCGGTCATGACGCTCGTGTGAACTAAGTCTGTGAGTGTGGGGAATATTGAATCGACAACCGCAAACTCCCCGTTTTCGGCGAGCTCGCTCAGGAAGGGCATGTGCTCGAGGTTGTAGACCCCGTTACCATCGAGGCTTATGAGGGCGAGTTTTTTCCTCACTCTTCCTCCTCCTTCTGGGCTTTCTCAATCTTTTCAAGGGTCTTGCTGAGTCTTTCAAGCTCTTCCCTGAGCTTTTTCACTTCCTCGGCCATCCTTTTGAGCTCTTTAACGTTCTCATCCATTTTCCTCACCGTCAGCCTGACGTGCACTCCTCACCAATCAGTGGGATGGAAGGCTCATCATCCGGTTGGGCAATCACGTTAAAACCTTTCCCAGCCATTGGTCTAAAGTTTTCTGCCTCGCGAGGGCGCCAAGGACGTAGCTCCGCTGGAGGTATCTCTCAAATGGGTGTTCCAGCCTTCTTTTGATGGCTTCCAACGCATCTTTTAGGGTTTCAAAGCGGCCTATTGGATTGTTCATGGCTTTCTTAACCCCGACCCGTATCTGCCACACGCCGACGGGGGCGTAGTATTCTGGGGTGACCTCGCGGAATACTATTATCCTGGCCTGCCTTCTCCTCGCCCTCAGGCTTTCCAGCACGCTTAAGCGGGCCGCGTAGTAGGCACCGGTTGTCTCGTTGGCGTAGCCTTTGATTCCCCTGAAGTCCTCGTGGTCGTGGATAACCTGGGGTTCTTCACTACCGAAGAGCGAGCCCTTCAGCCAGACTTCAAGGAGTTCGAAGGCGTAGCTCTCCGGCATCAGCAGGACGGCGTAGCGGTTCCCCATGAAGCGGTAGAAGTAGACCTCGTAGGAGTTTATCTCAGGGTAATCCAGTATTTCCCTCCGTAAGTTTTTCCCAATCGTGTCTTGGACGGCGGTTATGCTCCACCTCGTCGGCACGAGCTTCTTGTCCATTCCGAGCAGTCCAGCCGAGAGGAGCCTTATGATGTAGTATTCGTCAAAGCCCCAGTTGTAAAGCCTCATTATCGCCCCTTCAGCCTTCAGCTCGTCGCTAACTACGTAGTCCGTCCTCCTCGGAATTTTTGGGTTCTCAGTCAGCTCGAAGTCGAGGAGTTCAGCCCTCGGGCCGAGTGGAGGGGCAAACTCACTCGGGACGACTTTCATAACGGGTTTTCTCTTGAGTATTACTTCGCTGTCCACGGGCTTTATGCTCATAGCCAGTTCCTGAACTTCGCCCAGAATTCTCTCGCTCTTTCTGACGCTGACGTCCGCCCTTGTCTCACCCATAACGAGGAGGGAGCGGTAGTAGAGGATGTCCTTTATCGTCTTGTCGTCCCATTTGAGCGGGCTGTCGAGGTACTCGGTCTTCCCCTCGATTGGGGGCACGAGGGGGCCTATCCTGACCTTTGGATAACCGTACTCCCCGACGAAGATGCTCGGTGGTGAGGAGCCGAAGATGTGCCTCTTGTTCACTTTTTCCTCGGCTTTTTTGGCCACCCTGAACCTCTCGAGTATTGGGCAGGTCGGCCTGCCGCAGAGCAGTTTTCTCCCCTTGCATATCGCGCAGAGTTTTGAGTTGAAGAGCTCGACCATCATACACCCTATGGCCTTCCTCGTTTAAAACTTGTCCCGCATTTTTTTGGATAATAAATCTGTTTAACATTCCGGGTGTATGTCCCTTGTTGTGTTTTCATAAACTTTTATATACTCAAATGTACTTACATGTCCTGAGGTGTTTTTATGTACGGCAACTGGGGAAGATTTCTGCGCGTGAACCTCTCCACTGGGGAGGTGAAGGTTGAGGAGTACGGCGAAGAACTGGCCAAAAAGTGGCTTGGGAGCAGGGGCCTGGCGATATACCTTCTCCTGAAAGAGATGGATCCGAAAGCAGACCCGCTTGGGCCTGAGAACAAGCTCATTCTAACCCCCGGCCCACTCAGTGGTACAAGCGCTCCCACGGGCGGCAGGTACAACGTCGTGACAAAGAGTCCACAGACGGGCTTTATAACCATGGCTAACTCAGGTGGTTACTTCGGTGCCGAGCTTAAGTTTGCCGGTTACGATGCCATCGTTGTAGAAGGACAGGCGGAAAAGCCCGTCTACATCTACATCAAGGACGACCACGTTGAAATACGTGATGCATCTCACCTCTGGGGCAAAATCGTTAGCGAGACTGAGGAAACCATAAAAAAGGAGATTGGTAGCAAGAAGCTCCACATAGCGAGCATTGGGCCCGCTGGTGAGAACCTCGTCAAGTTCTCCGCGATTATGAACGATGGCCACCGCGCTGCTGCTAGAGCTGGTGTTGGTGCGGTGATGGGAAGCAAGAAGCTCAAGGCCATAGCTGTTGAGGGGAGCAAGAGGGTTCCGATAGCGGATAAGCAGAAGTTCATGCTCGTTGTCAGGGAGAAGATCAACAAGCTGAGGAACGACCCGGTAGCTGGCGGCGGCCTTCCCAAGTACGGTACCGCCGTTTTGGTCAACATCATCAACGAGAACGGTCTCTACCCAACAAGGAACTTCCAAACCGGAGTTTATGAACACGCCTACGAGCACAGTGGAGAAGCTATGACAGCCAAGTACCTTATCAGGAACCAGCCGTGCTACGCCTGTCCAATAGGCTGTGGAAGGGTGAACAAGCTTCCGACAGTTGGTATTACTGAGGGACCTGAATATGAGACCATCTACGCATTTGGATCCGACTTGGGTATAAATGACCTTGCGAGCATAATCGAGGCGAACCACCAGTGTGACGAGTTCGGTCTCGACACCATATCAACCGGTGGAACTCTCGCTGCCGCGATGGAGCTCTATGAGAAGGGCTACCTCACTGATGAAGAGCTTGGAGACGCTCCGCCCTTCAGGTGGGGCAACACAGAGGTTCTCCACTACTACATCGAGAAGATAGCCTACAGGAAGGGTCTCGGCGACAAGCTGGCAGAGGGAAGCTATCGCTTCGCCGAGATGTACGGTCATCCTGAGTACTCAATGAGCGTCAAGAAGCTTGAACTCCCGGCCTACGACCCGCGTGGGGCAGAGGGACACGGCCTCGGTTACGCCACCAACAACCGCGGTGGATGCCACATTAAGAACTATATGATAAGTCCAGAGATCCTCGGCTACCCGTACAAGATGGACCCGCATGACATAAGCGACGACAAGGTGAAGATGCTTCTCCTCTTCCAGGACCTCACAGCGGTGATCGACTCCGCCGGCCTCTGTGTCTTCACGACCTTTGGTCTCGGCGCCGATGACTACCGCGACATGCTGAACGCTGCCCTCGGATGGGACTTCTCCACCGAGGACTACCTCAAGATTGGAGAGAGGATATGGAACGCCGAGAGGCTCTTCAACCTCAAGGCCGGCCTCGACCCGAAGGAGGACACGCTACCCAAGAGGTTCCTTGAGGAGCCGATGCCTGAGGGACCGAACAAGGGATACACCGTCCGCCTGAAGGAGATGCTTCCACGCTACTACGCCCTCCGCGGCTGGACGGAGGACGGAAGGGTTCCGAAGGAGAAGGCGGAAGAGCTCGGCATCGCCGAGTTCCTCTGATTTTGTTTCCCATTTTTGTCCAGCAACTCTTTTATGCCACTATGTGGAGAACCCAGTTTAAGGTGATTTACGTGCTGGTCAAGCTGTTCGCCACTCTCATCGAATTTACCGGGAAGAGGAAGCTCGAGATAAGCGGCCCGAGGACAGTGAGAGAGCTCCTCGACGAGCTTGAAAAGACCTTCCCCGGGTTCAAAAAAGAGCTTGAGCAGGGCTACATAATCCTCGTCAACGGGAAGAACATCGAGCATCTTCAGGGCCTTGACACACCCCTGAATGAAGACGGTACGGTGAGTATATTCCCACCAGCAGGGGGCGGTTGAAGTGGCGATAAAGTTCATCCCGAACAAGGAGTACACATTCACCCTCTGGGATGGCAAAGTTATAGTGAAGCCGAAGCTCGATATGAAGTATCTCTACATTGAGACCACCAGCAGATGCAATCTTCACTGCGAGATGTGCTTCAAGCAGTACTGGGATGACACAGAGGGGGACATGGACTGGGACCTTTTCCTCAAGATACTCGACGACGCTGAGGAGTTCCCTGAGCTAAGGATGGTTTACTTCGGTGGCATTGGAGAGCCAACGGTTCACCCGCGCTTCATGGACATGGTGAAGGAGGTTAAGAGGCGCGGCTTTGCCCTCGGGATAAGCACCAACGGGACACTGCTTACGGATGAAATGATGAGGGAGTTTGCAAAGCTTGGGGTCGAGTTGATTTATTTCTCCATGGACACCGTCCCAACCGTTCAGAATGCTATAACACTTGGCCACATAGCCGCTGCCGTAACCGCAGACAAAATACGGAAGCTTGTCAAGTACCGCGAGGAGTACGGGACTCACAGGCCGAGCGTGGGCGTTGAGGTGGTTGTTACAAAGGAGAACTACAAGCAGCTTCCAGATATGGCGAGGTTTTTGCTCAACATGAAGGTCGACGCAATGCTCGTCTCAAACCTGCTCCCCCTGACCCCCGAACAGGTCGATGACATAGTCTACGACGGAAGCGTCGACATGACCCCTATCCTCGACGAACTCTACAAGATTGCCAACGAAGGGATTTACATAAAGCTCCCCAACTTCGAGCTCAGAACCGAGAGACAGTGCGACTTCGACGAGAACAACGTTGCAGTGGTCAGATGGGACGGGGAAGTTGCCCCCTGCTACCGCTTCCTCCACAGTTACAAAGAGTACATCTTCGGGAGGGAGAAGAAGGTCAACGCCTACTCCTTCGGCAACGTGAGGGAGCAAAGCTTGGCCGACATCTGGACGAGCGAGAAGTACACATGGTTCCGCTTCACGATGAAGAACTACATGTATCCCTCGTGCACGGACTGCCCCCTTAGGGATGCCTGCGACTTCGTGAAGACGAGCGACATCGACTGCTGGGGCAACGAGCCAAGCTGCGCCGACTGCCTCTGGTCGAGGAGAATAGTCCAGTGTCCAATTCCACAGTACATGTTCGGGAAGTTCTTCTGAGGGCTAAGCTTTTAACCCCTCCCTCCTTCTTTCTCCGGGTGTGAGAATGATAGTGGCCTTTGATTTCGACGGGACGCTCGCCGATACTTACTCATGCATAGGAGAGGCCTTCAAACGGACGCTTGAGCGGAGGTGCCGCTGGCTTCCTGGGAAGGGGCTCTGGGCAAAGCTCCTCACGAAGATCGAACTCCAGTTCGAAAGACCTACCTTTGGAAGACACAAAAGGAAAAGTAAACCGCCATTCTTTCTCAGAACGAAGTTTTTTGAGAAGTGGTTTGAGGAGAGGGCAAAGCTAACGAAGCCGATAGATGACTCCCCGGAGCTCCTTAAAAAACTCAAAGAGCATGGACACATCGTAATCTCCTTCTCGGCCGAGGACTTCATAGACGGTATGAAGGCCAGAAGGCTGAAGGAGATGGGAATCTACGACCTCTTCGACGACGTCATCGTCTTCGGAAGGGAACTCACCATAGATGAGGCTTTCCGGCTGGTTCGCGAGAAGTACGGGGATGAAGTATTCATCTGGGTCGATGACAAGCCTTGGCGCTTCATAGGCCACGGGGATGAAAACACCGAGTACGTCTGGTACTACTTCCCGTTCACGGCCAAGTTCGTGGAAAAGAACCGCGAGAGGCTCACCCTTCTCCCGCACCTACACGTAATAAGGGATCTCTGGAGCATCTTTGACGTGATAGAGAGGGTAAAAACGGAGCGCTCATCCTGAGTCGGCGTTCGTGTACTCCACAGTGTCCTCAACGAACTCGTCGAAGGTCTCCCTGTCAGTCTCTTCGAGCTCGAAGGTGAACTCCCGCCCCAGCGACCACCTTATTGCCACGTGTCCACCGTCAGCCTCAGCTACAATGAGCCCGAAGGGCAAATCCCCCGCCCAGTGATGTTTTGAGAAGTTTATCTTGAATCCCCTCTTCTCCAGCTCTTCCAGGATCTTCTCGTACGTCTTTCCGGGACCGTGAGGGCTTCTGACTTTACCGATATAATACATCGTTACTCACCGGTGTCCAGTTTTCCACATAGACTTAAAACCTTTTCGGTTCCCCTAATAAGTTTAGCGGGGACAACGTTTTAAGGGGGAGTCCTTCAATGCCCCCCGATGAAGACGAGAAAACTCTTACCGCTGTTGCTCCTTCCGTCGGTAGCTTTCCTCATCGTCTTCTTTTATTATCCCGTAGTTCTGATTCTAAAGGACGGGCTGTCCCTTGGGGCCCTCCGCGGCGTCCTATTCAACGCTTACTACCGTCACGTGATATCCTTCACCGTAGAGCAGGCCATCGCATCGACCCTTCTGACGCTCCTTTTAGGTCTCCCTGGGGCTTACATCTTTGCCAAGTACGATTTTCCGGGGAAGCGCTTCGTCAAGGCCCTCCTAACTGTTCCGTTCGTCATGCCCAGCATAATGGTCGCCCTTGGATTCATACTGCTCTTCGGCCAGGACGGACTGGTAACCAACCTCCTGGGCAGGGATCCGGGAATACTCTACTCGTGGAAGGGCATAATCCTGGCCCACGCATTCTACAACTTTCCGGTCGTCGTCAGGATGGTCTCCTCGCTCTGGCAACGCATCAACCCCCACTACGAAGAAGCTGCGATGAGTCTCGGCGCGAGGGGCTTCACTCTCTTCCGGAAGGTTACCCTCCCCATGCTCTACCCCGGAATCCTTGCATCGGCCATGCTGACCTTCATATTCTCCTTCCTCAGCTTCTCAATCCCCCTCATAATCGGCGGATACCGCTACGGGACGATTGAAGTGGCAATCTTTACTGAGATAATGACCCTCCTCGACTTCAGAACCGGCTCGGCCCTTGCGGTGATTCAGCTTTCGATGA
The DNA here is from genome assembly GCF_012027595.1 of Thermococcus sp. Bubb.Bath. NCBI lineage: Archaea > Methanobacteriati > Methanobacteriota > Thermococci > Thermococcales > Thermococcaceae > Thermococcus > Thermococcus sp. Bubb.Bath. The sequence continues at coordinate 70,363 of NZ_SNUR01000006.1, forward strand.
GCTTCATCTTTATGTACCTCTACCTCAAAAGCCTGGAGCTCTACTCCCGCGCTGAGGAGCAGCGGATTTTCCAAAAACCGCTCAGACTTTCCCCCCGTGACCTCCTGGGAGTTAAGGGGATTGCGATGCTCGCTTACTCCTTTTTAGTTGCCCTCTTCATAGTGGCCCCGCTCTTTGCAGTCCTGTACGATTCGCTCACCTACGGCGGTCACTTCACCCTTCAATGGTACGAGCACCTTATCGACTCGCGCTACAACCCACTCTTCGCCTCGGACAGCCTCCACGCGGTTGGTTACACCTTCCTCTTCGGTTTCTCGACCGTGTTTTTAAGTCTCCTCGTTTCCCTTCCCCTGGCGTATGCACTCGGGAGGTGGCGTTTCCCAGGAAAGAGGATTTTTGACGCCCTTGTTATGCTCCCCCTCGGCTCCTCCGCCATTGTCATAGGCCTGGGCTACATAAAGGCGTTCCATACTGGCCCCCTCCGGCTCCTTGGCAGTCCCTACCTCATAGTTTTTGCACATACAATAATAGCTTATCCCTTCGTCCTCAGAGCGGTTTCCGCGGCCCTCGGCAAGATAAAGCCCAGCCTCCGCGAGGCGGCGATGAGCCTTGGGGCGGGGGATTTGAGGGCCTTCCTAACGGTTGAGCTACCCCTAGCCGCTGGGGGTCTCCTAGTCGGTGCAATATTTGCCTTCGCGATGAGCCTTGCCGAGCTTGGGGCGACCTACATGATATACATACCGAAGTACACAACAGTTACCATCGCGATATACAGCTACCTTGGAGCTAGGCAGTTCGGCCCCGCGTCGGCGATGGCCGTGGTTCTTATGCTGGTTAGTCTGGCTGGATTTCTCATCATAGAGAGAACGGGTGAGGAAGTATGGTGAGCGTAACCCTGCGCGGAATAAATCTCTCAAGGGAAGGCTTCACACTCAGTATTCCAGAACTTGAGGTGAAGGACGGTGAGCTTCTTACCCTGCTCGGGCCGAGCGGCTGCGGGAAGACCACAACGCTGAGAATCATAGCTGGGTTTGAGAAGGTAGAGGGGGACGTATTCTTCGGTAATGAAGATGTCAGTGAAAAGGAACCCTACGAGAGGAACATCGGGATAGTCTTCCAGGACTATGCACTCTTCCCCCATATGACGGTTTTCGACAACATCGCCTTCGGGCTGAGGCTGAGACACCTTCCCCAACCAGAAATCGAGAAGCAAGTTAGAGAGGCGCTTGAACTCGTGGGTTTGAGTGGCTTTGAAAAGCGTTACCCGGAGCAGCTCTCAGGGGGACAGCAGCAGAGGGTTGCGCTGGCTAGGGCACTGGTTATTGAACCGAGCGTTCTCCTTCTGGATGAGCCCCTTAGCAATCTTGATGCTAAGATAAGGGAGAGGCTTAGGGGTGAGATAAGGAGGATACAGCGCGAGACCGGGACAACGACGATATATGTCACCCACGACCAGGAGGAGGCTATGGCCATAAGTGACAGGATAGGCGTGATGAAGGACGGGAGGATACTTCAGGTCGGGGAACCTCTGGAGCTCTACTATCATCCGGATAACGAGTTCGTGGCTAAGTTCCTCGGAACGGCCAACATCCTTGAGCTGGAAGCGAAGGGGGGGAAGGCATGCCTTGGAAGCCTCTGCTTTGATGCTCCCTCCGAAGGTAGGGTAAAGGTGTTCTTCAGGCCAGAGAGCGTCCTCCTCACTGAGGGCACCAGCGCGGAGGTGCTGAACTGGGAGCTCCTCCCGGGGAGGATGAGGTTGCTCCTAGAAATCGAGGGAAGAACCATCACAGCGGAGAGGCCACTTCCTGAGCTTCCGTTCAGTCCGAGAAAAGTTCCAAAAAAGATAGGGATAAATGTGGTAGGCTACTCTATACTCAGCCAGTGATGTTCATGACTTCCTCCGGGCTCTTGCCCTGCACCATTAGTGCAACCCACTGCTTGAGCCAGGTTTGGTATTTGCTGGCTATTTCAGAGGGCTTAAGGGTAACTGGGTTCTCCACTTTGGCCGCGTACTTGTATGCCTCCGGGAGCTTTGCGTTGGGGTTGACCGGGTACATCCACTGATGAGTTGGCACCTCATTCTGGAAGTCCGGTGTGAGGAGCCATTCGATGAACTTCTTGGCTAGCTCCGGATGTTTAGCCCCTTTGACTATACCCGCTCCCTCTATCTGAATGTACGCGGTTCCGTTCAGAAGGATGGCGCCTATGTTGGGTTCGCTGTTGTTGGCGTAGTAAGAAGCATACGCTGGGTCTGTGGCGTAGCTCACGAAGAGCATACCCTTACTTTTGTCCCACATCTCCCATCCCGCGTCCCAGCTGTCCACTATCCTAACGTCGTTTTCCTTGAGTTTCTCCCAGTAGTAGGGCCATCTGTCCCCGTACATCTTTATTGTCCATAGTAGGAACGCCATCCCTGTGGAGCTGGTCCTGGGGTCCTCAACTATGAGCTTGCCCTTCCACTCCGGCTTCGTGAGGTCTTCAAACGTCTTCGGTGGGTTGCTGATCTCGTTCTTCTTGTATACTATGGCTATCGCACCATAATCGTACGGTGTGAGGTGGAAAGTTGGGTCGAAGTCTTTCACAATCCATTTTGGAATAACATCCGCGTTCTCTGGCTTGTACGGCTCAAGGATTCCAGCATCGAGGGCCTTCTGGAGATAGCTGTTGTCTATGCCCACTACAACGTCCGCCTGCGGGTTGTCCTTCTCGAGGATGAGCCTGTTGAGAACCTCCCCAGCGTCTCCCATTGTCACCAGCTGGACCTTAACCCCGTACTTCTTCTCGAACTTGGGTATCGTGGCTTTTGCTACACTGGCAAAGCTCGTGTATGAATAGACCACGAGGGTCTGTGTCCCCGTTGTACTCGATGTGCCGGAGTTTGATGTGTTGGTTTTCAATGTATTCGAGTTTAATGTGCTGGAGTTTGATCCCGAACCCAAGCATCCTGCCGCCACAACCAGCAGGATGAGCACGGATATGGCCAGGATTTTCTTCATACATCTCCCCCCAACAACAAAGTTTTCAATTTTCAGTAGCGGCTATTAAAAATTCCTTAATAAACTTACCGGTGCGGTTCGATGGCCGTCTCTCCATGGTTCTTGTTCCTACTCAGCTAGTGATTACTCAGTCCCTATTAGTGAAGAGCGTCCAATTGACACCGTTTCGAATAAAATTTGATTTAGTAATTCCATTATCCAAATTCTCTGGGCATAACTCGCCGTTTCTCCGAAAGGATTTTAAAGTAGTTGGTCGTAGATACCAGTGCACATGTTTGAACTGAGGGGCACCTTTAGTCATCTTGGTGCCATACTAAATCGGGGGTGAATAAAGTTGGAGCAAAGGGATCAATGGGCAAGTAAAATTGGATTGATTCTGGCAATGGCCGGAAACGCAGTCGGCCTTGGTAACTTCGTCCGATTCCCAACGCAGGTCGCCCAGAACGGTGGCGGCGCCTTCATGGTGCCGTACTTCATAGCACTGTTCTTCCTTGGTATTCCAGTGATGTGGGTCGAGTGGGTCGCCGGTCGCTATGGTGGGAAGTATGGTCACGGTACACTCGGTCCAACGTACTACCTGATGTCCAGGGAGAGCGTCAAGCCGAGAACCGCCCTGTGGTTCGGTGTCTTTGCAGGAATGCTGGCGTTTGCACTGACGGTTCTCCTGAACAGCTACTACTTGCACCTCATCGGATGGTCGGCGGCATACACGTACTTCAGCGCCGCGGGCTCATATTTTGGGCACAACAGCGGTACGTTCTTCAACAACTACCTGAGCAACCACGGTGAAGTGTTCCTGTTCTGGGGTATCACAGTGGTCCTACTAGCTATAGCAGTTGGTCAGGGTGTCAGTAAGGGTATCGAGCGCTGGGTCAAGGTAATGATGCCGCTCCTCTACATCTTCGCCATCCTTATGGTGGGCTACGTCTTCGTCCTTGGCTCACCGATCGACCCCAACTGGAGCACCATAGACGGCTTTAAGTTCATCTGGACTCCGAACTGGAGCTACCTAGGTGCCCACCTATGGAGCGTCATGCTCGCGGCAACGGGGCAGATATTCTTCACGCTCTCGCTCGGTATGGGTATCATCCAGAACTACGCCAGCTACCTAGGTCCGAAGGATGATGTTGCCCTCAGCGGTCTCGCAACCGTTTCACTCAACGAGTTCGCTGAGGTCATCCTTGGAGGTTCACTGGCCATACCCATTGCTACTGCCTACGCTCCTAATATTGTCCCGGCCGATGTACTTGCGAAGGGTAAGAGCGCCGCACTTGCATGGATCGGTCACAACTTCGGACTCGGTTTCTCGTACACGAGTCTGCCAAACGCCTTCGTTAGTATGGGGGGCATCGCCGGCAGGACCTTTGGTGCACTCTGGTTCCTCCTGCTCTGGTTCGCGGGATTCACATCCGCAATAGCCATGTACAACTACCTCGTGGCCCTTCTTGAAGAAGACCTCCACATCAAGAGATCGATGGGAACCTGGGTTGTCTTGGTACTATACTTCATCATGGGACTGCCAGTTATATACATCAGCGGCTACATGAACCAGCTTGACTCGTGGGTTAGCTTCCAGCTCACGCTGCTGGCCCTCGTTGACATCATAGTTGCAGTGTACCTCTTCAAGCCCGACAACTTCTGGAAGGAGCTCCACGAAGGTTCTTGGATGACGGTTCCGGGATGGTACAAGCCGATTATCCTTTACATCGCGCCAATACTCCTCCTCCTACCACTGATTGGAACCTTCAAGAGCTTCGTTACTGGAAGGATAGGAGTCGCACCGTGGACTGCGATAATAACAATGTTCATCATTGGTGCAATCGAGAGCTACTATGCCATCAAGAAGAAGTACGGCGAAGAGCTGGAGAAGAACGAGGTAATCATCAAGGTCTGAGGTGATGACGATGGGAAGCTGGGTAGTCTACATGTTGATCGCATGGGCCATCATCCTCTGGTTGGTCTACTGGAGCATCACAAAGCTCATGAAGTCGGAGAAGGAATCGCAAGGGTCTTAAGCCCCCTCTTCTTTTATATTTTGGAGGTGTTCTCGTGAAGAGTAAGGAAGTTCTTCTTGAGACAGCCGAGGTTCTGGAGTCAGCTCTGGATAGAATCGATAGACTAAAGGTCCTCTCTCAGAAGGAGAAAGAAACCGTCAAAAGAAGAATAGGAAATGCGGCTTCGAACTTTAGGAAGGTGGCAGAAGAGGCAGAGAAGGAAAACGAGGAGCTCGCCGAGTTCTTCTTCAAGAAGGCGAAGGAGTTCAAACTGAACAGCACCGATAAGAGAATCGAGGAGATGGGAAAGCGGAAGTACATAAAGCTGGCGGGCAGGATAGAGCTCTACTCCCTCTCCGCGGAGTACGACTTTAAGCCGGAGAAGATCAAAGAGCTCAAAAAGGAGTACAGGAAGTATCTGTTCGGGATGACGTCGTTCTTCGTCCTGACAGGGGTCTATCTAAACCAGTTTCTGGCGATAACTGCCCTGATCCTGGCGATACCCATAATCCTCTCAATGCTCTCCCTTCAGCGGAGGGGGTACCTGGGCCTTCTCCTCGCGTATTCAGCCATTCCGATACCTGTGATAGTAGGGGCTATGGCGCTGAGCTACGGGATGAGAAGCCTAAACGACCCCGCGAAGATAGCGAAAATAGCCCAGAATCTCAGCAAGAGCACGGCCTTCGCGAAGGGTTACCTTATCGTCCTAATACTGCTGGCGGCCGTCGAGCTCTACCTGGTGCTGAGTTCCTCAGTGGGCCTCTACAGGCACAGACACGCTTTCCTTTAGCGGAGGGCTTCTTCTCCCCTCTCCCCTGTCCTTATTCTCACGGCGTTGTAAACCGGTAGGATGAATATCTTTCCATCGCCGGGGATACCTCTCTTCGCGTGTCTCACGATGGTTTCGATGACACTCTCAACGTCCTTGTCAGGGACAACTATCTCAATCTTCATCTTCGGCAGGAGATCGTAGGGTGGAATTCCGCCCTGAACGCCCCTCCCTCGAACTGGGTGGGCCGTTAGAGAAACGTAGCCAGCGCTCTTTAGTGCTTTCTTAATTGTCTCAAAATCCTCTGGCCGGAGGACTGCCTCAATCATTTTCATATGGGATCACCAAACAGGTAGTTGAAAAAAAGTTGCTAAAAAGGTTTTGAAAAGAAAAGGTTCACTTAATCTGTGCAATGAACTTTCTGAGTATCTTTGGCGATATGCCAGCCTTTTTGGCAACTTCATCAGGGTTTGCCTTCTTCAGGTCTTCGATGCTGGTGATCCCTGCTGTCTGGAGCTTTTTGAGGGTCTTGGGACCGATACCCTTAATGGAGAGTAGGTCGGAAGATTCCTCTGCTAGGGTCGTCTTGCCTGCTTTGGCCTGTTTTGAGGCACTTGCATTTTTGGTTGGCTTCTTTGACTTTGAGGGCTTTCTTTTCTGTTTCTTTGAAGCTTCAACGGTCTTCTTTTTCTTTCTCTCCCTGGGTTCCTCCCTGGCGGGCTTGGCCTTCTTCACTATCATAGCCACGGAAGTTGCCTTCTCCGTGAGAACTTTGGGCTCCGCTTTGCTATCCTCTCTCTTCTCTGGCAGAACCTTCGGAGGCTCAACGTACTCCTCAAGCTCTGGCGGATTCTCGCTAACGTACGGTTCAACGAGGACGGGTCTGAATGGATTGTCGCGCTCTTCCAACTCTTCGAGGAGCTTAACGTCGAACTTGCGGGTCTTGAGGTATTTTACCAGCTCGTTGGCCAACCTGTGGAAGTCCCTGCTGTGGGTTAAGACCCTTCTCTTGGCATACTCCTTTGCCTGCCCCGTCGTTATGAGGAACTGCCAGTCGCTCGCCTCAAGTATTAGAAGCTCCCTCGCCAGCTGCTCTATCGCCCTGCTGGTTAGCTCATCCCCTCCATGGAAGCGGCTCGCTATCGCCACCATCCTGTCCTCTGCGCGGTAGATGTGTGGCCATGTCCACTCGGTTTCCTCGTTCCACCATGTCGAGTGGTCTGCGTTAGCTCCCCATGAACCCTCTGGGAGCTTTATCTCGTGCTTCTCTCCTGAGTAGTCCTCGAGGAACCTCGAAAGCGTCGGCGTCGCTACCCCCCTCTGGTAGAGCAGCTCAAGGACCCTGCCAAGCCACTTCACACCCTCAAACCACCAGTGGCCGAAGAGCTCTGTGTCGTATGGGGACACGATGATGCCTTTCTCGCCGAACTTTGCCTCATGCTCCCTCAGCAGTCTCTCAACGAGCGAGGCGAAGTGCCTGGCGTGCTCCTCCACGCGCTCCATAGCCACCTCTGGGTCGTAGAACTCCTTCTCGCCTATGTCAGCATCCTTGCTCGTTATCCTCCAGTACTGGCCGCCGCTCTCCGGTGCTTTCTTGTGGAACTCACGGTAGTAGAAGTCACCGGGGTAACCGTAGTGTGCGCTCCAGACCTGGTGGCCCGTCTCCCTGTTGCGGGCGAAGACTACCACGCTGGAACCTTTTATCCAGTAGGGCCTCAGGGTCGTTTTTTCAGTATCAGCCAGGAGAACCTCTCCGTAGACCTTGCTAGCCGGCCCCTCGTCGATAAGTCTGCTCTCGACGAAGAAGTACTTCAGTCCGAACTCTTCCAAAAAGCGCTCTATTCCCCCCCTCTTTACCTTTCTCCCGCCCGGAAGCTCCCACTCGCCGGTGGCCCTGTATGCACACTCCGGGAGCCATATCCCTCTAGGTTTTCTTCCGAAGTGCTTCTCGTAGGTTGCAACGCCGTTCGCTATCTGCGCCCTTATTGCCTCGTCCCTTCCAAGGAGCGGAAGGTAGCCGTGGGTGGCCGCCGAGGTGATAATCTCGATGTATCCCTGGTCCTGAAGCTCCCTGAGCTTTCCGATTATATCCCCGTTTATCGCCTTCCAGTAGTCGTGGACTTTCCTGAAGTAGTTCAGCATGTATGAGACGGCCTTCTCGTCGTACTTCCCCGACTTCAGGTCTTCTCCCATCGCCTTCAGCTTTCTCTCCATGTACTCCTCGAATCCCCGTTTCATGTACTCGTCCGTTAGCTGCTCCGCCAGAACAGGGGTCATGTTTATCACTATGCCGAACCTTACCCCTGAGTCCCTGAGCCTCTCGAACTCCATGAGTAGCGGGATGTATGTCTCGCTTATGGCTTCGAAGACCCATTCCTCCCCGAAGGGCCACTTTCCGTGCTTCCTTACGTAGGGAATGTGCGTGTGAAGAACGAAAGTGAGGTATCCTTTCATAGTATCACCAGGAGTGGTTACACATTTGAGTATTTAACGTTAGCGTGTCCTCACCTGAGCCTTAGCATGAAAATGTGCATCCATGCCCAGAGGGAAAGGTTAATTTAACCTAACGCCCTTGAGTACTACTGGTGGTTTCAATGGAGTCGATAAAGAAAGAGGTCGGAAGCGGGTTGCTGATGGGGATTATAGGTATACTCCTGCTCGGTGCCATAGTAACTGTCCTCGGAATGCCTCTTAGCGCCATGACCAAGCTCGGAAAAATCCTGTTCGATATAGGCGTTGCCGGTATTGCTTGGATCTTCCTGGACGAGACCTTCGAGGGCGAAGGTTCCGACATTTACAGGGCCGCCCTCGCTATAGCCGCCGCGATAGTTGTGGCTTTTGCGTGGTGATTTTCACCCGATGGAGACAAGCTCTTTAAACCTCCCCTCCAACTCTTTTTAGGTGGGAGAATGAAGGAAGGGATGAGTTCCGTTGACATACGTTACATAGTCAGGGAGCTCCAGTGGCTCGTTGGCTCTCGAGTTGATAAAGTCTATCATGACGGCAACGAGATAAGATTCAAGTTGAGGACTAAAGAGGGAAGGGCCGACCTCATTCTGGAGGCTGGGAAGAGGCTCCACATTACGAGCTACATCAAGGAGGCGCCGAAACAGCCCTCAAGCTTCACGATGCTTCTAAGGAAACACCTTGGCGGGGGCTTCATAGACGCCATCGAGCAGCATCAGTTCGACAGGATAGTCAAAATCCGGATTGGGGATTACACCCTCATCGGCGAGCTCTTTAGGAGGGGAAACGTAATCCTCGTCGATTCCGAAAGCAAAATTGTCGCTGCTCTCCGCTACGAGGAGTACAAGGACAGGAGGATAATGCCGAAGGCAGACTACCGGTATCCACCGGCCAGAGAGAACCCTCTGGAGGTAACATCAGAGCGCTTTCTGGAGCTGATGCGCGAGGAAGAAGGCCTTGAGCTCGTCCGCACCCTTGCCAGGAAGCTCAACATGGGTGGCATGTACGCCGAAGAAATCTCAATCCGCGCCGGCTTCGAGAAGACTACGCCCGTGAGGGAGCTCAGCGATGATGACCTGATGAAGGTTTACGATGCAATGATGAGAACATTCAACGACGAGCCGAAGCCCAACATAGTCTTCAAAGATGGGGCGATGCACGACGTCGTCCCGATAGAGCTGAAGATATACGAGGGGCTTGAGAAGAAGTATTTCAACACCTTCAGTGAGGCTCTCGACGAGTATTTTGGAAAGATAACCATCGAAAAGGCCCGGTTCGAGCAGACAAAGAGACTGGAGGGTAAGAAGAGACAGCTTCTCATGACGCTCAAAAAGCAGGAGGAGATGCTGAGGGGCTTCAAGGAGGGAGCAAAGGCCAACCAGGAGATAGGCGACCTCATCTACGCCAACTTCTCACTCGTGGAGCGCCTTCTGGAGGAGTTTAGAAAAGCTACCGAAACGCTCGGCTGGGACGAGTTCAAGGAACGTATAGAAAAGGGCAAGAAGGCAGGAACCAAAGCGGCGCTCATGGTTAGGGGAACCGACCCTAAGGAGAAGACGGTAACGATAGAACTCGATGGCAAGAAGGTGAAGCTCTACCTAAACAGGAGCATAGGCGAGAACGCCGAACTCTACTACGAGAAGGCCAAGAAGTTCCGCCACAAGTATGAAGGAGCCCTAAAGGCCTATGAGGACACTAAGAGGAAGCTCATCGAGGTGGAGAAGCTCATCGAGGAGGAGATAAAGAAGGAGCTCAACGTCAAGCGCATCGAGCGGAGAAAGAAGAAGTGGTTCGAGAAGTTCCGTTGGTTCATCTCGAGCGAGGGCTTCCTAGTTCTGGCCGGGAAGGACGCCAGTACGAACGAGATGCTCATTAAGAGGCACATGGACGAGAACGACCTCTACTGTCACGCCGACGTTTACGGGGCACCGCACGTCGTCATCAAAGATGGGGGGAAAGCGGGGGAGAAGACCATCCTCGAGGCCTGCCAGTTCGCGGTTTCCATGAGCAAGGCCTGGAGCAGGGGCGTTTACAGTGAGGACGCCTACTGGGCCTACCCCAACCAGGTCACCAAGCAGACGCCGAGCGGCGAATACCTCGGTAAGGGTGCCTTCATGGTGTACGGAAAGCGCAACTGGATGCATGGACTTCCACTCAAGCTCGCGGTGGGGGTGGTGAACTACGAAGGGGAGGACTATGTCCTCTGCGCCCCGGTGGACGCTATAAAGGCTCACACGGACAGGTACATTGTAATAAGGCCCGGCTCGATGAGGAAGGGTGAGCTGGTGAAGAGAATAAAAGTCCTGTTCAAAAAGTGGGGCTACGAGCTAAGGGAAGAGGACCTAAACGCTATCCTTCCACCTGGAAGGGGGGAGGTGGTGGAAGTTGTGGGAGGTGAGTGAATGCTGGTCAGGGCCTTCGTTCCAGCGCACATAACGGCGTTCTTCATTCCGGTCTTCCACGGTGAGCCCCTTAAAGCGGGCTCCCTCGGCGCGGGGATAAACCTCTCAAAGGGCACCACTGTCTTCGCGAGCATTGAAACTGGAACGCTTGGGAGGCACATACACGCTGCTTTCAACGGGGAGCCCGTGAAGAGAGAAGGTGCCGAGATAACATACTACGTCGCTGAAAAGCTTGTTCCGCAGGACTTCATTGGAGAGGTTGAAATCTGGCAGTACTTCGACTTTCCGAACGGCTACGGCTTCGGAAACAGCGCCGGCGGTGCCCTCGGAACTGCGTTAGCTTTGAGCTACGCCTTTGGAGGGACCTGGCTCAAGGCCGCTCAGCTCGCCCACGAGGCCGAGGTGAAATACAGAGGTGGCCTCGGCGATGTGATAGGCCAGCTCGCTGGGGGAATCGAGATGAGGATAAAGCCAGGCGCCCCTGGCGTGGGCGTTACCGATAACCTCTTCTTTGAGGACTACAAAGTCTTGGTTGTTCCACTCGGTAGACTCTCCACGAAGGAAGTCTTAGATAGCGATGTGGTGAGTGCCATCGAAGTTGAGGGGAGAAACGCCCTCGATGCCCTCCTCGGAGACCCCAGGCCGGAGAGGATGATGGTTCTGGCCAGGGACTTCGCTGAAAAGACGGGCCTCCTGTCGGGGGAACTCCTTGAGATGGCAAGGGAGCTTGATAAAGTCCTGGAGAACCCGAGCTCAATGATAATGCTCGGGAAGGGCCTCTTCACCATCGTCCGCGGAGATGAAGTTGAGAAGGCAAAGGATCTGCTGGCCGACATAGGGCTGCCCTACGACGTTGCGGAGATACACCAAGAGAAGCCCAAGGTCGGGCGGTGGGTTGGTTAGTACACCCTGATGCCCTCACTGAAAATCGCCTTGTGGAAAGAGCTTTCCTTCCATTTTTCAAACTGCCCGGGCAGTTCCACTATGACATTGAGGAGGACACCGTATTTCAGCAGGACTTCGAAAACATCGTCCATAACCCCATCAAGGGTGAGCTCACCGACTATTAGGATATCAATATCGCTTTCCTCGTCGTAGTTCCCCCTGACGTAAGAGCCGAACAGATAGATTCCATCGATTCTATTGTAGAATTTATCCTTCAAGCGTTGGAGGAACTCATCAACCGCCGCCTTTCTTGGATTCATGTTCAATCACCTCTCGGAGCTTCTCAACGAACCTCTCTGCGTCCTCAGGAACGGCCTCCGCTTCCTCCCGACTGGGAGCGTAGAGGACGTTGTAATCCGCTAGTGTTCGCATCTGGAAAGCTTTTGTCAAGATTTTGCCATATTCATCTTCAACTGTGCCCTTTAGCACTGCTTCCTTCCCGAACAGTGAAACAACGCCCGAATGTTTGCGCGGTGAGAGGCCCTTAATGAGCAGAAAAGCCCTTGCGGCATGGAATACCGCGTAATACGCCCTGCTTATGGTGTCCCTGTATTTACCATAATCAAAAAGTATGAACGCTGATGAGAGTTCCTCCTCTGCAACTTCGAGTTCTCGGAGTATCTCCTCCATCATCGATGATATCTTAGTTTCCCCATATTTAAACCTCCCGCTACCCTTTTATCCCCCTTTGCCGTATCTTATCCGGTGGTGAGAATGAGTGACATGCGCTACTCCGAATTGGCCGACCTCTATCGCAGGCTTGAAAAGACCACACTCAAAACGCTCAAGACGAAGTTCGTCGCCGAGTTCCTGAAGAAGACCCCCGATGAACTCCTCGAGATAATCCCATATCTGATCCTTGGAAAGGTCTTTCCTGACTGGGACGAGAGGGAACTGGGGGTTGGCGAAAAACTCCTCATAAAAGCTGTCTCCATTGCAACCGGAGTCCAAGACAAGGAGATTGAGGATTCGGTTAGGGACACTGGAGACCTCGGTGAGAGCGTGGCCCTCGCCATAAAGAAAAAGAAGCAGAAGAGCTTTTTCTCCCAGCCCCTCACGATAAAGCGCGTTTATGACACCTTCGTTAAGATTGCCGAGGCGAGCGGGGAGGGGAGCCAGGACAGGAAGATGAAGTACTTAGCCAACCTCTTCATGGACGCTCAACCTGAGGAGGGGAAGTACATGGCGAGAACCGTCCTGGGGACGATGAGAACGGGCGTTGCCGAGGGCATACTGAGGGACGCGATGGGAGAGGCGTTCAGGGTAAAGCCGGAGCTCGTTGAGAGGGCCTACATGCTGACCAGCGACTTCGGCTACGTCGCCAAGGTGGCGAAGCTCCAGGGGGACGAGGGTCTCTCCAAAGTGGAAATCCAGGTAGGGAAGCCAATAAGGCCGATGCTGGCACAGAACGCTGCCAGCGTGGAGGACGCACTCAAGGAGATGGGCGGCAAGGCTGCCTTCGAGATAAAGTACGACGGTGCCCGCGTTCAGGTGCACAAGAACGGCGACAGGGTGGTCATCTATTCCCGCAGGCTTGAGAACGTCACAAAATCAATCCCGGAGGTTGTTAAGGCGATAAAGGAGGCCCTCAAGCCGGAGAAGGCCATAGTGGAGGGCGAACTCGTGGCCATCGAAGACGGTGGAAGGCCGAGACCGTTTCAGTACGTCCTGAGGCGCTTCAGGAGAAAGTACAACATAGACGAGATGATTGAGAAGATTCCCCTGGAACTCAACCTCTTCGATGTTATGTTCGTCGATGGTGAGAGTCTCATAGAAACGGAGTTCGTGGACAGGCGAAAGAAGCTTGAGGAGATAGTAAAGGAAAGCGAGAGGATAAAGCTCGCCGTGCAGCTTGTAACCGACGATGCAGGTGAAGCTGAGAAGTTCTACAAGCGCGCCCTAGAACTCGGACACGAGGGTGTCATGGCGAAGCGGCTGGACTCAATATACGAGCCAGGAAACCGCGGGAAGAAGTGGCTCAAGGTTAAGCCTACGATGGAAGACCTAGACCTTGTAATAATCGGTGCGGAGTGGGGCGAGGGCAGGAGAGCGCACGTCCTTGGCTCCTTCCTTGTTGCCGCCTTCGACCAGCACAGTGGCGAGTTCGTCCCCGTCGGAAAAGTCGGCAGCGGTTTCACGGATGAAGATTTGGTGGAGTTCACGGAGATGCTCAAACCTCTCATCGTCAGGGAGGAAGGCAAATACGTTGAGATAGAGCCCAAAGTGGTGATAGAGGTTACCTACCAGGAGATACAGAAGAGCCCGAAGTATAGGAGCGGTTTTGCACTGAGGTTCCCGCGCTACGTTGCTTTAAGGGAGGACAAGAGCCCGGAGGAGGCCGACACCCTCGAGAGGATAGTGGAACTCTACGAACTCCAAGAGAGGTTCAAGGCGAAGAGATGAAAAAATCAGGGAAGGGAATCCCCGGTAATTCCCATATCCTCCCAGAACTGTTGTGCTTCCCTCTTTTTCTCTTCTATTCTCTCCATTGCCATTTTGTATGGTCTCCTGAAAGCCCAGTCAACGCTGTTGTACGTGTAGATGACGCCTGCAGTTGAGATGAGGACTGTTAAGAGCGTGACGAGGTCGCTTCTGAGGGCAAGGAGAACGAAAACCGGGGCGTCATAAAGAGCGTGGAGGATAGAAGCTTTCAGGTAACCCTCAAGCGCGAACCCCCTGAGGGCACCCCAAAGTGCTATTGCCGTGAAAGAAACATGGAACATGATGACGATTACCCTGAGGATTATGCCTAGGATGTTGCCCGCCAGGAGGAGGAATATCGAGTACAGAACCGCTTCCACGATGGCAAAGGAGAGGGCGACTTTGATGGATAACCTCCACCGGCGGAGGACATCCCCCTTCCATACAAAGTAGGGAAGGAGCTTTGACCCCTCCTCTGTGAAACCCACTATGAGAGGGAACACGAAGGCTAGGAGAATCGGGGAATTTCTAAACCCATAAAAGGCACCGAGCTCAATGATTATCGAGAGAGCCAGGGCGATAATGGTGTACCCTGCCACGGCCCCACCCTCGGCGGGGGGCATAACCCTGTCCACTTTTTTAAGCCAGGAATCGGCTTTGAAGTATAGCTTTATCCCGACGATGACAACAACCAGAACGTACGTAACAAGTGCAAGCGCCCCAAGAACTCCAGCCACTTCGTATCACCGATGTTTTTATGGACTAATACTTTTTAAAGTTTTCCAAGCGTACTCCTAAATAGTAGAAGAGGACCAAAGGGGCACAAGACATGAAGGATTGTAGAAAAAGGGGGCAGAACCCTCACTTGAGCCTTATGGCGTCGAGGTTGCTCGGGGCCCTTGTGGAGAGGTTGAACTTCTTGTGTACGCTTGAAGCGAGGTCAAGGCACTTGTGAGCCTCACCGTGGACGGTGATTATCCTCTCCGGCCTTGGCCTGAGCCTTGCGACGTAACTTATCAGCTCCCTTCTGTCCGCGTGGCCGGAGAAACCGTCTATGGTGTGTATCTGCATGTTGACGTTGACGACCTCCGTCTTGCCATCCTCTCCAACGAGCGGTATTTCGCGGAGACCGCGCTGCACCTGCCTTCCGAGGGTTCCCTCGGCCTGGTAGCTGACGAATATCATGCTGTTCTTTGGATCCGAGGCGAGCTGCTTGAAGTACTCCACGCTCGGTCCGCCGACGAGCATACCCGACGTTGCTATGATTATTGCCGGCTCTCCTGAGTCTATGATGTCCTGCCTCTCCTTGCTGTTGGCGACGCTCTTGAACACGGGGTTCAGGAAGGGGTTGTAGCCCTCGTGGAATATCTGCTCCCTCAGCCTCTTACTCAGGTACTCCGGATAGGCCGTGTGGATGGCGGTGGCCTCCCATATCATTCCGTCGAGGTATATCGGGACTTCGAGGCCTCCGACGCGGGCGTACTCTTCGAGAACCATCATTATCTCCTGGGCCCTTCCAACGGCCATCGCTGGGATGAGAACCTTCCCACCGCGCTTTATCGTGTCGTGAATGACCTCTATGAGCCTCTTCTCGGCTTCGTCGCGCGGCATCTGGTAGTCGTTGCTGGCTCCGTAGGTCGACTCCATTATGAGGGTCTCAACGCGCGGGAAGCGCGAGACTGCTGGTTCAAGGAGCCTCGTCGGAATGAACTTGAAGTCGCCGGTGACCGCTATGTTGTGAAGGCCGTTTCCAATGTGGAGGTGAACTATGGCCGAGCCCAGTATATGGCCAGCGTTGTGGAGGGTGAGCCTTATGTCCGGTGCTATGTCCCTGACCTCGCCGTAGTCGAGCGGAATGGTGTGCTTCACGACCTCCTTGATGTCCCTCGGCCTGTAAAGCGGTTCAACGCCGTTCATGTGCTGGATTTCAATGAAGTCCTGCTGGAGGAGGGTCATGAGATCCCTTGTCGGTGGAGTCGTGTAGATCGGCCCATCGAAGAGCTTGTAGCGGAAGAGGTACGGGAGCATACCGCTGTGGTCTAGGTGAGCGTGGGTGATGATTATGGCATCGAGGAGGCCCTCATCGAGGACGTAGCGGAACTCCGGGGCCTCAAAATGCGGGAAGGCTTTGGTGGGGTCTTTGAGGGCGGCCACGTTGACACCAAAATCCACCAGAACGTAGCTCTCATCCGTCTGGACCAGGAGGGCGCTCCTGCCGACCTCGCGGAACCCCCCAAGGCCAGTGACCCTTATCCATCTGCTCTTGTACTCCGGCTTGCGGTAGATGTTCCTGCCGACCTGGCGGAGGAACTTTCTCCTGTCCTTCGCCTCGGCCTGGAGGATCTGCCTTATCGAATAGATGGTCTGGCTCTGGATCGGCGGGGTTCTCACGGCCCTTGGGGCCCAGTGAACCCGTTGCGTTATCTCCCTGAGGGTCTCGCCGTTCTTTCCTATGACGAGACCGGGTTTTCTGGCCTCTATTATGACCTCCCCGACAGAAGGGTCGAAGCTTATATTCGTTATCTCCGCCTCCGGCGGCACTATTTGCATTATCATCTCCTCCGCCTTCTCCGGCGGAAGGAGTATTTCTGGGTCAGGGCGAACGCTTATGCGCTTCTTCAGAACCTTGGCGAGGTTCTTTATCAGGTCCCCATCGCGCATTATCTCCTCGGGGTTTTTGACGTATATGACGAGCTCTGGCCCTTCGAACTCCACCTCCGTGACCCTAGCCTCTCTGGGCACCATCTGGCTTATCACTGCCCTAATATCCTTGAGAATGTCATCGACAAAAGTTTCCCTTCTGATCAAAGCCATCACCTCACTCCAGAAGAGCTTTTACCTTCTCCCTGTCAAGCTCTTTGTAACCTTCCTCCGTGATAGTAACAACCGTTATGCCCTCTCCAGTATAAACATCGCGCTTTATGGCAGCGTTAACTGCCCTCGCGGCGAGCTTCATTCCCTCTTCAAGGTTCATACCCTTTGAGAAACCGTTTTCAAGTATGGCCAGGGCGAACTCCATTCCAGAACCGGCCGCCACGAAAAGCTCCTCGGTAATTCCCCCGGCGGCGTCGACGGAGTACAGGCCTGGCTTCAAGTCGTAGCCCCCTATTATGAACCATGCGAAGTACGGTGCGTATCTGCTCCCGTGGAGGATGTTCGAGACGAGGTTGGCCAGTGCCCTTACTGACATCACCTTGCCCACTTCCGCCCGGTAGAGCTTTGCTTCGGCCTTCAGAAGCCTCGCAAAGCTGAGTATGTCCCCGACGAGCCCCGCTCCGGCCATGGCTAAGTGATCGTCTATCTGGAATATCTTGGTGACTTCCTTTGATGTGATCATGTTGCCTAGGGTCGCCCTTCTGTCTGCCGCCAGTACAACGCCTTCTCTACAAACTACACCAACGGTTGTGGTGCCTTTTGCGCCGTTTGCGTTTCCGCTCAACTGTAACACCCCTTGTAGTCTGTATAGAACAGAGAAAACCTGACAATGCCCCGTTGTTCAAAGGGTATTTAAAGGTTTCGCAGATTTCCGTTGGAGCCCTTTGAGATAATCCTTGGAAAATGACACACGATTGTCTTCATCCGTTGAGGACGCTGGAATGGTAAAAAAATGAGTGCTGAAACTTTGCAAGCAAAGTTTCATCAAAAGACACCCTCCTCGTGAGAACACCGAGCACTAACCG